>JBEKJX010000108.1:0-9042 GCA_050011015.1 Smithella sp. | reverse complement strand
AAGCAGTTGATTATCGTCTGCATAAAAACATTCTTCTTTTTTTCTCTATCTTTAACTAAAAGTTTTTTTATCCTTTTGACCACATCTCAAACAGAATCTTTTTTCACTTTTCGTTCACCGTATTTAATATTTCATTTAAAAGAATAGGTAAAAGGCAGAGTTTTGATAAAGGAATATAAAGGGAAGATTATTGTATTATGTTGTTATTTCTTGTGTTACAATAATAAGCAATTATAATCTTAAATTTGGCATGATAATTCCATTAATATAAGTAAAACAAAATTATCAAAGCAGAAGGGAAAACTAAAACAGACCATGCCGTCAGAAAAACCCAATTTAAACCTTAAGCAATTCAACTCGATTGGCGGTATACTGATGTTATCGGCATGGGGACTGGCTATGGTAGTATCTTCTTTCCTGTTCCTGTATATAGGTTATCTCGTGGATGAAATCCTCGGAACCACACCGAACTTTATGCTGTGTTCCTTCTTTCTGGCAATAGGTCTCTGCGTCTGGAGGCTTTATCAGGAGGCACGGGACAAAGGGAAAAATTTATAACAAACCTATTCTCTAAACAAACACGATCTATCTTATTAAAGGCGTTAAAGCGACAAAAGTTCTTTAATTTATAATCACGGGTATGAACCCCAAAGCAAGCTTTGGAAACAGATTCCGCAGTAAGCTGCGGGGAATTAAATACCTGCTTATGCGGGATAATTCGACTAACGCTTCAAACTTCATCCCGACTCGTCGGGATTCGTTTTCAGCGAGTCTCATTAAATTGGAGTTTCAACAATAACAGGCACTGGAGAAGATCATAAGCCGAGTCCTGTCCCGCGTTTCGGTTACCCTACATGTGGTGATGATCATTCATCTGGGACAGCAGTTGCCTGCAGCCTCTAGCGACACTACCCAAGAACATCAGGCGGGCCGCCTTTAAACGTTCTCCTATTTGGTCTTGCTCCGGATGGGGTTTACCATGCCTTTCCTGTCGCCAGGAAAGCGGTGAGCTCTTACCTCGCCTTTTCACCCTTACTCAAGGCTTTCGCCCTGGGCGGTATGTTTTCTGTGGCACTTTCCTTAGGGTCGCCCCCAGTCGCCGTTAGCGACCATCCTGCCCTGTGGAGCTCGGACTTTCCTCCGGCAGATAAATTCTACCGGCGATCATCTGATCTTCTCCGGCCTGAATTTTGAGTTTATACTTGATTGATTTTTCTTTCAAGCTTTGTTCTTTACAAATAATTCAGCATCAATACCGATTTTTTCAACCTTAAGAATGAACCAATTTAACCTTGACAAACAAATACTACTATGATTAACGCATTACCCTATTACTTTTAGGGGTTTTACTTATGAAAAAGACTTTGACCAATAAAACAAATACCAAAAGAAAAAGAACTCACGGTTTTCTTGTGCGGATGGAGTCAAAAACAGGAAGACAGGTTTTAAGCCGCAGAAGAGCTAAAGGGAGAAAACGTTTAACCGTATAAATCCGGCACCTTAGTAAATCAAGGATGGTCAGGTCAGTATGCATGAAGGAACAATCTTACCGGAAACCGGAAAGGGTAACCAACAGAAGCAGGTTTAAAGGAATTTATAACCAGGGGGTCTGGAGAAGTTCTCAACATTTCACGACTGTAGCATGCGGTAATACACAAGGGGTTAAAAGGCTCGGAATCACAGTAACCAAAAAAACGGGAAACGCGGTAAGAAGAAACAGGATCAAACGATTAATCAGAGAATTTTTTCGTCTCAATAAGAGCTTGTTTCCCGCCGGGCATGACGTTGTTATCATGGCTAAAAGAAATATGCCGCCCCGCATTACTTATCAAGAAGCATGTGACGAATTGACGGAACTCTTCACGCGGAAAAACAATATATAATTTATGCTCAGGAAAATTTTGACAAAACTTTTTGTTTTAATGGTTCGTTTATATCAAACTTGCTTGTCACCTTTCTTTTTTGCTCCATGTTGCCGTTTCTATCCTTCATGCTCTGAATACACTATTGAGGCAATTAAACTGCATGGACCGGCAAAAGGATCCTTCTTGGGCATTAAAAGAATTCTGCGCTGCCATCCCCTGCATCCCGGCGGTTACGATCCCGTCAAGTAAAAATAGAGAGGTTTTCAAATGGATAAAAGGACAATTCTGGCTGTAGTCCTGTCAATGGCAGTGCTTCTTACATATCAGATGTTTTTTGCCAAACCATATGTGCCCCTAAAGGCAGTACCCACATCCGTTCAGGAATCAAAACAAGCAAATAATGATGCGGCGCTTAAACAAGCCTCGCCCTCACAGTCTATGGCGACGCCAAAGCCCGCAGCTAAACAGACCATTACTAAAAAAGAAGAGCCGCCAAGAGATATCAAGGTGGAAACGGAAAATTACGTAGCTGTATTTTCCACCAGAGGGGCCGCGCTGAAATCGTTTCAACTGAAAAAGTACCAAAAAGAATGTACAAAATGCGCCAAAGATATTCATACTGAAATCACAAATTTTATGTCAGGCGCCAAACAACCGGAAAAAGAAAAGAGCAACGAATTAATCGATCTTGTCGCGGTTAATGAAAACATGCCTTATCCGCTGGCGATTACTTTCCCTGAATCAGAAGCTGAGATTGCCGCTGATTCTATTTACGACGCCGACACCACAAAACTGGACATGACAACAAATAAAACAGAACAGCGTCTGATTTTTTCCCGCACTTTTAACGGTAAAATCAAGATAGAAAAGATTTTCACCTTTAATCCCGATAATTATTTAATCACGCTGGATGTAAAAGTATCAAACCTGACAGACACACCTCTTACCCAGACACCGCAACTTAACTGGTACGAGCATGTTGATCCAAATCAAAAAGTTGACCGTAACAGCAAGGAAGGGCCTGTCGCCTATGTGTCCAATTCCATTAAGCGTAAAAAAATTTCGGATATATCAACTGACTTGAGTCTTGGCCCTGATGTTTCCTGGGGCGGATTTGAAAGAAAATATTTTATGGCTGTAATTATTCCTCAAGATCCTTCTCTCACCACCATCAGCATGTCCAAAGACAGCGGCAACAATATTGCCGTAAATCTCAAGGAAACAAAAAGCGTGATACCGCCGGGTCAGTCCGGTTCGATTAAATATAATCTTTTCATCGGTCCCAAGGATTATACTCTCCTTAAAAAACAGGGCATATCTCTGCAGGAAGCCGTTGAATTTGATTCAATGATACCAGGCTTGAAATGGCTTTCCATCGGCTTGCTGATTTTTATCAAATTTCTGTATCAGTACGTCGGTAATTATGGAGTGGCCATTATTATATTGACAATTCTGATCAAGGTTATCTTCTGGCCTCTGGGGAACATAAGTTATAAGTCCATGAAGGAAATGCAGAAAATTCAGCCTAAAGTACTCGCGTTAAAAGAGAAATACAAAAATGACCAGGCGAAGATTGGACAGGAGACCATGGCTCTTTACCGTGAGCATAAAGTTAATCCTCTCAGCGGCTGCTTGCCAATATTCATTCAAATTCCAGTATTTATCGGCCTGTACAACACGCTTCTTTACGCTATTGAACTTCGTCAATCGCCATTTTTCTGGTGGATTCAGGATTTATCGGCCAAAGACCCTTATTACATTACGCCGATTATCATGGGCGCCACGCAATTTATGCAACAAAAAATGACCCCGACTGTGGGCGATCCCATGCAGGCAAAGATCATGTTGATGATGCCTATAGTGTTTACTTTCATCTTCCTGAATTTTCCCGCTGGGCTGGTCATTTACTGGTTATTAAATAATATTTTAAGTATCTGTCAGCAAGTTTACATTAATAAAAAATTAGCCTGATGATATGTTGTTACGAGGATTATAAATGAGTTCTGAAATTATAGAGATAGAAGAAAAATCAATTGATGAAGCTATTGAAAAAGCCTGCAGCGAATTTGGCGTGTCCCGTGAAAAATTAAATATCGAAATTATCTCCGGAGAATCCGGAGGTTTTCTGGGTTTGTTTTCCAAAAAAGCAAAAATAAGAGCATCATTGCTTTCTCTGGATATGGATTTTAGCTTCACGGATAAGCCAAAGCCTAAAAGTGAATTAAAGATAAAAACGGATTCGAAAAAGAAGCCCGAAAAAGAGGTTCTTGCGGATAAGCCCAAAAAGCGTACAGAACCTGTAGTAACTCCTGTGGTAGAACCAGTTGTTCCCGTTCCCACTCCCACCGTTACCGCCGCTCCCATTCCGGTTTCTGTTATGGGGACAAAGGCCAAGGATCTGCTGGAAGGCATTTTACAGAGAATATCACCGGAATACAGGGTGGCTGTTAATGAAACACAGGAGAAGATAATTCTGAGCATTGAGGGCGACGACAGCGGCTTGCTTATCGGCAAACGCGGACAAAATCTGGATGCTCTTCAGTACCTATTGAACAAAGCAATCAATAAAATTGATAATGAACATAAAATGATCCTGATCGATTTGGGAGAATACAGAAAAAGAAGAGAAGAATTTCTGCTCAGTTTAGCGGAAAAAATAAGAGAAAAAGTGAAAAAGACAAAGAAACCGGTATCACTTGCCCACATGAACGCCCATGACCGCCGCATTATCCATATGGTGCTGCAGGAAGATGAATCGCTGACAACACAAAGCCGCGGTGAAGGTAAATACAGAAAAGTCGTCATTCTTCCCGCCAGAACAGGAAACAACAAGCGTATTCGGGGAAAGAAACAGGAATAGTCGGTTCAAACTCAACAATTAATATAAATGGGAAGTGCCCAACTGTGCTTCGCCAAGACACCATCATAGCTCTAGCAACTCCTTTCGGCATGTCCGGAATAGGCATAATTCGGATCAGCGGCCCCGAAGCTCTCGAATTTGCGCGCCGCATTTTTCAACCATCCAGTAAGAATTGTTCATGGAGAAGCCATCATTTGTATCACGGAGACATTGTTTCCGCCGATGGCAAAACCATCCTCGATGAAGTCTTAATATCCTTCATGCGCAAACCCCGCTCTTTCACGGGAGAAGATATTATAGAAATCAACTGCCACGGCAATCCACTCATCATCGGATCTATTCTGACGCAATTGCAGGAGTTGGGGTGCAAGCTGGCCCGTCCCGGCGAATTCTCCCGGCGCGCTTTCTTAAATAACCGGATTGATTTATCGCAGGCGGAAGCGCTCTGTGCAATGATTTCCGCCAAATCTCAAAAAGCCTACACCATAGGTCTTCACCAGTTAAAAGGGTCTCTGCGCAAAGAAATAGAAAACCTGCGTTCTTGTTTTATAGACGCGCTTGCCGGACTCGAGGCTGCCATTGATTTTACCGAAGATACATCCGGTGAAATGATCCCGGAAATGCCGCCGCAAATAGATCCGGCATTAGAACAAATGCGATTGCTTTTGTCGTCATATCATGCGGCAAAAGCATATACCGAAGGCATCAATGTCGTAATCACGGGCAAACCCAATGTGGGAAAATCGAGTTTACTCAATGCTTTAACCGGCAAAAAAAAAGCGATTGTCACTGATATTCCGGGAACAACACGCGATTTAATCACGGACACAATTAATATCAGCGGCATCCCTGTAAATCTGATGGATACTGCAGGAATCAGAAAACCGCAAAACGCCATCGAAGAAGAAGGAATAAATCTGGTATGGGAAAGCCTGATGAACGCTGATGTTGTGATTATAATGCTGGATGGCAGCAAACCATTAACTGATGAAGATAAAATTATTATTGATAAGAATAAATCCGGACATATTATTGCCGCGATCAATAAAATTGATCTGCCGCCGGCATGGGAAACAAATACTATTGAACAACTCTTTCCACAAGGGATAAAACTCATGAAAATCTCGGCTAAAACAGGCGCCGGGCTGGAGGAGTTGAAAAACACAATCATAGCTTTGTCCGGCAGTGGTGGGAATATTAATACCGGCAGCGTGATGATTACTAATATGCGTCACAAACTGGCAATAGAAAAAGCTTATAAAAACATCCGGACCGCAAAAGAAAGTATCGAGCATGGCATGTCTGCCGAATTCGCCGCCTTCGACTTGCGCGAGGCTCTGGATAATCTGGATGAAATAACCGGAAAAAAAATCAATGATGAAATACTGGATAAGATATTCTCCAGTTTTTGTATCGGCAAGTAATACCATTCCAACCTGTAAGTTACCGCCGCAAGAGCGGTAATGAATGAACTTAACATCGGCGTTCCTGAATGTTCCCGTTTATATTTTTATTCATCTCCGCTTTTTGATGAGTAAATTTTGTGAGGATATTATTTTTCTTCCAATCCTTCAATGAACGCCAGAACATTTTTGCCCAAAACACTGTGATTATAACCGCCTTCTAAAATACCGAAACAACCGCCATTGTTGCGACGGGCGGTTTCGCTTACCAGCCTTCCCATATATTTATAGTCTTCGGTTTTTAAAAGGCCGCCCCAATCATCCTCGTGATTGTCAAAACCGGCAGATACGGCAATCATATCGGCTTCTGTCCGCGCCAAATCATTCTGCACATTCTTCAAATATTCATTACGATTAGATGAAGCCGGATTAAGAATTGTTACATATCCCTTGCTTTCCAGAATATTGACATTGCCGTCTCCGTAATGAAGATCAAAATCCAGGATAAAAGCCTTTCTGATTTTGCCCTCATACTTTAGTTTTTCCAGGGCTATCGCCATGTTATTAAAATAGCAAAATCCCCAGGCACTGCCGGAAGAAGCATGATGACCAGGCGGGCGGATTAGCGCGAAACCAGGTTCCGTTAAACCTGTTTGCGCCGCTTTAATCGCGCCGCCCGCGGCTAGCGCGGCGATTTCGTATACACCTTCGCGTTTAACCGATTTTACATGATCAGGAGTATGTACTCTGAGAATATCTTCTTTCGTTGCCGCAACCGGTTCGATAAATGTTACCTTGCCGCGCAGCGCCATTTCCACGGCCTGAATATGGCCTGCCTCGGCAGCAGGATCAGATGTATAAACCTCGTTATAGTCTTCATGATAAACAACTTTCATTTTACCCTCTCCTTTCCAGCCTAAAACAAAACCGGCTGACAACCCATGGTTGCCGTTGTCCGTCAAACACTTTTTCCACAAACTTAACCCGCCTGTTTTTCCCGACAAGTAAAATCGTGGAAGAGCGGGTGCCATATATGGGGCTTTCTATGAAGATAGTGGATAAGAGCCTTTCCCATTCCAGACCGATGCCTGTTGAAGGCAATTTGCTGTCCGACGGAACGCGGCGGTCTGCCAGCAGAGCAAATAACTCTTTTTCCAAAGCATCTCCTTTTTCCTCCAGCGCCGCCTTCAGCATCCTCTTGCTTCTTCTAACTTTAGGCCAGGACGTATCCAGAAGATGATTGCTTAATCCATATATTCCTGCTTTCAGTTTTTGTTTTCCCCCGTGACTGGAAAAAATGAAAAGATCATGATCATCGCCTAAAAGTAAATTAAAACCATTATACTTATCGACCTGTGAGGCAATATTTTTCAGATAATCATCCGGTTTTTGATTGCCGGTAAGATAGCGGCTGACAAGCCTGCCGCGCGACAAAGCGTCGCTTCTATATGTGGAAGGATTGCGATAATTGGTAACGGCGGCGAGTTTTCCGTATCTGGTTACGCCCAGCCATGTGCCTTTGTTTTTCAAATCGCGTCCGGCAAGAACATGAGAATAATATTTCCAAAAATCCGCAGGAGTCGACGGCCGCTCGTAAAATTCATCGCGGTTAGCCGCCAGAATCAATCTGTATGAAGGATGCATATTGTATGCGAAAGTTATAAGACACATTTCTTTTTATCTAATTATTTCTTTTAATCTATCCACAATTCTGGTCATTGTATCGCCTGCGGGAGCGTTTATAAATACATCGGCAATATCATCATGGCCTGTATCTCCCCTATTAATAATAACGATATTCGCTCCGGAGCGTTTAGCATAGATAGGCATATAAGCAGCGGGATAAACAACAAGCGAAGAACCAATCACGATAAATAAATCGCATTCCTGAGATTCCCGTTCAGCCATCATCAAAGTATGCTGTGGAAGCATTTCACCGAAAAAAACAACATCCGGTTTCAGAATACCCCGGCATTTTTCACATGAAGGAAATTGATCAGGTGATGGATGTTTTTTTCTTATGAGTTCCAAATCATAATGTTCACCGCAATCGAGGCAAACCAGCCATTGCATATTGCCGTGCAATTCATGAACTATTTTCGGATTATTGCCTGCCCTCTGGTGCAGGTTATCAATATTCTGCGTGATAACCGAACTTAATTTGTTCATTCTTTCCAGTTCGGCTATCGCCAGATGAGCCTTATTGGGTGCGGAATTGGTCATTAATCCGCCTTCCACAAGATAATACCAGACTTTTTTGCGTGTCTCTCCGGAACGCAGAAACCTGTTAATGGTGAAATCTTCCGGATCAACTTTAGTCCAGAGTCCATCCGGGCCGCGGAAATCCGGTATGCCTGATTCCGTGCTGATACCCGCTCCGGTAAAAACAACCAAACGTTTCGACGCCGCGATCATTTCCGCGACTTTATTGATTTTTGCTTCCATATAAGCCATTGTTCCTTTTGTAACCCGATCTTATTTGTTTAAGATACACCATGTTTGTCTAAAATCAAAAGAAAAAGGGTATGAATTGCCTTATAAACCAATGTTACCGAAGAGGGATTCTGAATGGTATATTAATAAAATATCATAATGATTCGGATGTTCAGAGACTTAAAAATAATCGAATGATTGAAATATCTAAAATAACGGAAGAGAAATAAAACTAATATAGTTTTTCTATTTCCTTTAAATAAATTTTTAGAGCTTCGTTGCGCTTAAGTTTCATGGTCTGGGTGACTAATCCGTTTTCCATCGTGAAATCTTCGCTGATAAATATATATCGCTGAGGTATCTCATATCCCCCATACGATTTTTTTAGATGCCTTTTAATCTCATCGGATAAGAAATTCTGAATATTTTTATTTTTTACTATTTCCTGCGGAGAGCCCTGCGCCCATTTGGCGATTCGATC
>JBEKJX010000107.1:0-9179 GCA_050011015.1 Smithella sp. | reverse complement strand
GATTGCCATTGCACATAATCTGGCAGGCGCTGATTTTTTTCGGAGTGCTGTCGGCAATCGGCGGTGCCGCCGGAATCCCCTTTGATATTTACCACACTTTTGTTTTGGAAAAGAAATACGGTTTTTCCACAATTACATGGAAACTCTGGCTAACAGATCTGATAAAGTCCGTGCTTATTTCTGCTGTTTTAATGGGATTGATGCTTTTTGCCTTTATGGCTTTTATTCTTTACTTGCCTAAAAGCTGGTGGTTCTGGGCCTGGATATTTTTTACGTCATTCGAGATATTACTAATGTGGCTTTATCCTGTGGTAATCGCGCCGCTCTTTAATAAATATGAACCAATAAAAGATGAGTTTCTTAAAGAAAAAATCACATCATTGCTGACGAAAGTCGGATTAAAGGCTAAAGGAATTTATCAGGTTGATGAGGGTAAACGTTCCAAACACACCAACGCCTATTTTACGGGTATCGGTAAAACAAAGCGCATTGTACTGTTCGACACTTTGCTTGCTTCACATTCTCAGGAAGAAATACTGGCGGTGCTCGCCCATGAAATAGGCCACTGGAAAAAGAAACATATCTTGAAACAATTGATATTCATGATCGCCATGTCGCTTGCCGGTTTCTATTTTATTTATCTGGTTGTCAACTGGCCGCCGTTATATGGCGCGTTCGGATTGAAATACACGCCTGTTTACGCCGGGTTATTGCTGATTTCTCTTTATTTAAGTTGTATCGGATTTTTCTTTAGTCCTGTGGGCGCGGCGATAACGCGCCGATATGAACGTGAAGCGGATAAGATGGCCTGTGAGTTGACAGGAACTTCCGAGCCTATGATTAACGCCCTCAAACGATTGGCCAAAGACAACCTGTCAAATCTGCATCCCCATCCGATGTATGTATGGTTCTATTATTCTCACCCTCCGCTTTTGGAACGCATTGAATATCTGCTGAAAATAGACAAATAGAACCCTTAAACAAGGATTCTATTTGTCATCTTGTGAGAAATTTTATTTGAGGGATTATTTTTTTCCGTAGCCGATTGTTCTGGCCGATTCGGCGATAGCTTCCAGTACGGAAGGATCGTCAATCGTAGACGGAACCACATAATCTTTGCCGTCAACTATTTTGCGCATTGTGCTCCTGAGGGTTTTTCCTGAGCGCGTTTTAGGCAGCGCCTTTACAATGGCGGCTTCTTTAAAACAAGCCAGCGCTCCGAGTTCCGAACGGACCATCTGGACAAGTTCCTTGATAATGTCTTTGGGGTCACGGTTCACGCCCGCTTTCAGTACGACAAATCCCACGGGAACCTGACCCTTTAATTGATCCTCTGCGCCAAAAACAGCACATTCCGCGACATCCTTATGCTTGGATACGATTTCTTCCATAGCGCCGGTAGACAAACGATGTCCCGCGACATTGATAACATCGTCAATACGTCCCATAATAAAGATATAACCATCCTCATCGAAGCGTCCGCCGTCGCCGGTAACATAAAACCCCGGCCTTTCCGTGACGTATTCCAGATAACGTTTGTCATCCTGCCACAATGTGGGCAGACATCCCGGAGGCAGAGGGAGTTTGATTACTACGGCTCCTTCTTCGCCATTGGGGAGCTGATTTCCGTCGGAATCGAGTATCTGCACATTATAGCCCGGAACAGGCTTTGTCGGTGAACCCGCCTTGATGGGAAACGGTTCAATACCCATGCAGTTGGCGGCGATTGGCCAGCCGGTTTCCGTCTGCCACCAGTGATCCACCACGGGAATCTTCAACATGTTGCTGGCCCAGTGATAGGTGTCGGGGTCGAGGCGCTCGCCCGCCAGAAAAAGGTATCTCAAACAACCTATATCATATTTTTTTAGATAATCGCCGTTGGGGTCTTCCTTCTTGATGGCCCGGAATGCCGTAGGAGCCGTAAACAAAACAGAAACGCCATGTTGTGAAATAACGCGCCAGAAAGCGCCGGGGTCCGGTGTGCCAATTGGTTTTCCTTCATAAACAATAGTGGTGCAGCCGTAAAGCAGGGGAGCATAGACAATATAGGAATGGCCGACAACCCAGCCGACATCGGATGCGGCCCAGAAAACTTCACCCGGCTTGACATCATAGACATACTTCATCGACCACTTCAGAGCAACGGCATGACTGCCATTATCCCGCATGACGCCTTTGGGCTTGCCCGTTGTTCCTGAAGTGTAAAGGATATACAGAGGATCTGTTGCGGCGACGGATACACAGGGCACAGCCTTTGCGTCTTTCACCAATGTGCTCCAATCCAGGTCACGTGACGCTTCCAACTCCGCCTGCACCTGCGGTCTTTGATAAATAACGCAATTCTGCGGTTTGTGAGCGGCCAGTTTGATGGCTTCATCCAGCAACGGTTTATAGGGAATAGTCTTTTTCCCTTCGATACCGCAGGACGCGGAAATCATAACTTTGGGCTTGGCGTCGTCAATGCGAATAGCCAGTTCGTTGGGAGCAAACCCGCCGAATACAACGGAATGAACTGCTCCAATACGGGCGCAGGAAAGCATGGCGACCAGGGCCTCAGGTATCATGGGCATATAGATAATGACGGTATCGCCCTTTTTGACGCCCAGCGCATTGAGGGCACCGGCAAATTTTGATACCCTGTCCAGCAACTCTTTATAAGAAATTTTTTGAACAGTATTTGTCACCGGGCTGTCATAAATAATGGCCGCCTGTTCTCCCCTATCCGATTCAACCTGATAGTCGAGAGCGTTGTAGCAGGTATTTAATTCTCCTCCGGCAAACCACCTATAAAAAGGTTTTTTGCTGTCGTCGAGAACCTTATCCCATTTCTTGTTCCATATAACGTCTTGTGCCGCCCCTCCCCAGAAAATATCCGGGTTATTGATGGATTGAGAATAGATTTCCTTATACTTTAATTGATCGGTCATATTTGTTCCTCTTTTAATTATGGTTTTTTATGGACATATCAGATTGAAATTGAGTTTGTCAAAGATAATAATCAAAGGCGCTAAACCCCGCTTATGCGGGATTGCCCGACCTGCAAATTTTAATGTGTTTCGCTTTTAATATTTGAGCTTCACAAAAAAGCACGGCCCTTTTGCATTCAGAGCCGTGCTTTGATAACCGAAAAAAATAGAAAAATTATTTACCCATTGTTTTGAAGGAACCGTCCACGATTTCGGGCTCAGGTTTGAAAATCTTAAGCCCAAAACGTTTGTACAACTTCTCCAGCGTATCCGCCAACTGCTTGGGATCCATGCCCGCACCAAGGGCGAACGGCCCTGCAAATGCCCTCATGCAGTGAACCATACCCGCGTCGATATCTTCCACGGAAGCTGCGATCTTCTCTTTGAAAACCCGCACCGCTTCATTGATCTGAATGGCCAGAAATTCCATGGGGCCGATCTCCTGAGACTGCTCGGAAGAGTCGATCTTGGCCTTGCCGCCTTCCCAGGTGTAAATTCCCTGGCCGGTCTTCATACCCAGCTTTTTGCTGTCCATCAGATTCTGAATTGTTTTTCCCGGCTTGAATTCCGGAGAAAGCGTCTCGGAATAATACTTGAGGGTATGATAGAAAATGTCTATGCCGACGTAATCCGTGAGTTCGAAGGGGCCCATGGGCATACCGGCTGCTGCCTTCATAACGGTGTCGACGGTGTCCGTCTTGATCTTGCCTTCATCCAGAATGGCGCTGATCAGGGCCTGGTTGGGCGCACCGATGCGGTTTACGATAAATCCCGGGGAATCCTTGAGCACCTTGATGGGAACCTTTTTGATCTTCTTGGTAAATTCACAAAGCAGGTTCACGCTGTCGTCGGAGGTGTTTTTGGCGTAAATAATTTCCACCCCTTTCATGACCGGTGCAGGATTGAAGAAATGCATGCCGAGAATCCGCTCCGGGTTCTTCCCGGCCGAGGCGATTTCGGTAATGCTCATGGTGGAGGTGTTTGACGCCAGCAGCGCGTCAGCGGGAGCCGCGGCCGATATTTCGGCAAACACCTTTTTCTTCAGATCCATAATTTCGGGGACTGCCTCAATAACCGCCTGTACGTCCTTGACCGCCTCGGTGTTGCTTAAAGATGTGGAAATGTTGCCCATTACCTTGGCCTTTTCCTCGGCGGCAAGCTTGCCCTTTGTGACCAGGAAATCCAGGCTCTTGTCGATGGTGGCCATGCCTTTGTCAACAAACTCTTGTTTAATGTCCACCATGACAACCTTCACACCAGCCATCGCACATATTTGGGCGATGCCGTTTCCCATGGCTCCTGAACCTATTACTGCTATTTTCTTGATATCATCCAGCTTCATTATTAACCTCCTCTTATTTTTAAAATTTGATAAGAATTTTGGCAGCAATTCTTCGTTCGCGGAGTATAGGTAAATGCAGGCTCAACTGTCAAGCGAAAAAGGATTAATATTATATTTAGTTTAAGATTTTTAAAGAAAGCTTAAAATGTCTCCAAAAACTATTTCATAAAATGCCCTGAACGTGAGCAAATTAAGCAAAAGAGGATAATTTTATAGATGACGGGAAAATGATCTTTGAAAATTGCTTAAATGTCAGAAGCAGATAAGAGACACTGTGAAGTAGAATTTCAAGGTTGTGTTTCCGCCTGCAAGCCGGAAGATGATTCTTCTTCATGAATACCTGCACAATGCAGCAAAAACCGCCCGGTATCCCGCTCTCAAAGATAATGGATCTGAATGGATTCATCTTGCATATATTTCAATTTGAATAACCGGTCATTGAAGTAAAATCTTATTCGCAGTGTGAAAGATTTTACACATATCAGCAATATTATATTAACATTATTTTAAACGATATTTAAAAAAAATACAATAAAAACAATCATTTTTAATATAATGACTCGTCTCTTCTTTGTGGCATGGATTGTGCTTTTAATCGATAAGTTTATTATTGTTATTATATATATTTTGAGATAAACTTAAACTTTAAATAAGAATTTAAATAAATGGAAACGTAGACTAACTAAATGAAAGATAATAAAAACGTAGCTGTTGTTTTTCCTGGACAGGGTTCGCAAAGGCATGGAATGGGTAAGGACTTTTGTGAACAGATTCCTGTATGCCGGCAAACGTACGAGGAAGCGGCTGATGCTCTGGGCTGGGATGTTTCTGCAATGTGTTTTGGCGAAGATGAAAGGCTGAATCTTACCGAATTCACACAGCCTTGCATTGTAACGACGGAAATATGTATGTTGCGTGGATTGACCAAACTTTACGATTTCGCGCCTGATTATTTCGGAGGTCATTCTCTGGGCGAATTTACGGCGCTTGTTGCTGCCGGAGTGATGTCTTTAGCGGAAACTTTAAAAATAGTTCAAACACGTGGAAAATTAATGCAGGAAGCTGTGCCGGTAGGTGTTGGCGGTATGGCGGCGGTTATTTCCGAAAATATAGATATTGATATGCTGGAAAAAGCAATGCAAGGTCTTGTGGCTGATGTCGCCAACATTAATTCCACTAATCAGGTTGTTATAAGTGGTGAGCTCCCGGCGCTTGACGAAACGGAAAAAAGACTGACGCAGATTTTTCCTGCTGAAAAATCATTCAGATTTATCCGCCTTAATGTCAGCGCTCCGTTTCACAGTCGTTTAATGAAATCAATAGAAAACCGTTTTTCCGATACTTTGGAGAAATTCGGAAAGAATTCAGACCCACGGAATGCCGTTCACGTAACCTCGAATTTTACCGGTGGTTTCCATTTCAATGATATTTCAGATATAAGAAAAAATCTTGTGAATCAACTTAGCCATACCGTACACTGGCGGAAAAATATGCAGAGTCTAGCCGAAAAGACACAGGAAATATATGAAGTCGGACCGGCGCGTCCTCTGCGCGATTTTTTTAGATCAATAGGAGTTACCTGCCAGTCAATCACCGGGCTTGCCGCGGCAGATAAGTGTTTTAAAGTAACAAATTAATCTACGAAAAAGCGATATGATATCGCAAAGGAGTAAAGATTTTGAACAAAGCAGAAAATATTATAAATAATCCTCTGAAGATTCAGGATAATACTTTTCGAGACGGGCATCAGTCGATTTATGCCACAAGGATGAGAACGGAAGATATGATTCCTATTGCCGAAGAGATGGATAGTTGCGGTTTTCACGCGATGGAAGTATGGGGTGGCGCGACCTTCGATACCATGCACAGATTTTTAGGTGAAGATCCATGGATGCGGCCGAAAATTTTAAAAAAATATATCACTAAAACACCTTTTGCCATGTTGATACGCGGACAAAACCTGGTTGGCTATCGCCATTACGCTGATGATGTTGTTCGCGCTTTTGTGGACAAGGCCTGCGAAATCGGTATCGATATTTTCCGGTGTTTTGACGCTTTAAACGATTTCCGTAATATGGAATCATGCGCGGAAAGAATCAAGGCCAACGGCAAGCAGTTTCAGGGAGCTGTTTGTTATTCACTGACTGGTGTCCGTTTGGGAGGAGATGTTTATAATCTTGAATATTTCATAAAGAAAACGAAAGAACTGGAGCAAATGGGCGCGGACGCGATTTGTATCAAGGATATGGGGGGTATTCTTTCTCCCTATGACGCGTATGATCTGGTGTCCGCCATAAAAAAGGAAATTAAAGTGCCGTTGCATTTACACTCCCATTACACCAGCGGAATGGCTTCGATGACATATTTAAAAGCGATAGAAGCCGGAGTTGATGTTGTGGACACATGTCTTGCGCCTTTCGCACTGAGAACTTCGATGCCCGCCATCGAACCGCTGGTTGCCGCCCTTCGGGGAACCGCGCGCGAGACCGGAATGGATTTACACAAACTTCTGGTGTTGGGTGAACACCTGGAAAAGATTGCCCCGAAATATAACAGCCATTTAGCTACCCATAAACTATCAATCATTGATAACGGAGTTTTGGCTCATCAGATTCCCGGCGGTATGATTTCTAATTTGACCGGTCAGTTGAAAGAAATGAACGCATTGGACAGATTGGCAGAAATCTACACTGAAGTGGTTCAGACACGCAAAGATATGGGTTCTCCTCCGCTGGTTACTCCCGTATCGCAAATAATCGGTGCGCAGGCCGTGTTGAATGTGCTTTTTGGCCGTTATGTAAGAGTCTCCAACCAGTTAAAAGATCTGGTTCTGGGCCTGTATGGTAAAACCCCTATGCCCATTGATGCGGAATTGACTAAAAAGATACTGAAGAATTACAAGCGCGGACAGGAACCTTTATCCGGAAGGCCGGCTGATTATGTTGAACCGGAGATCGAAGCAGCGAAGAAAAGTCTTGGCGACCTTGCCCGCAGTGATGAAGATGTACTGGCATATATTTTATATCCCGCAACAATGATAAAATTTTTGCAAACGAAATATGGAATTGAATCGCCGGCAGAGGCGGTTGTAAAAAATTCCCACACAAAAGGCGCTGCCGCGTAAAAACAGCAACAAAAAAACAACTCCTTTTTTGAAGATATTCATCAAAGGAGTTATTTTATAAATTTATTTCTAAAAATAATAGAAACGAAAGGTTTGGTTTATGGATTTCAGTCTGAATGAAAATCAATTATCGTACCTGGATACTGTGCGCAAGTTTGTAAAAAATGAAATAACTCCAAATATCCTGGAGATGGAAAAAAGTCATATTTTCCCGTGGGACATCATTAATAAGGCCTGGAAAACCGGCCTGATTAATTTGAGTATTCCTGAATCTGTCAAGGGTTATGAAATTGACGCGTTTACCTCAGCCCTGATTATTGAAGAACTTTCCTATGGCGACACGGGAATCTCTACTTCGGCTATGTGCAATGATTTAGCCAATGTTGTTATTGGCCTGCATGGCACGGATGAACAAAAAAAATTATTTCTCGGACCTTTTGTCGAGAAACCGGTACTTGCTTCTTTTTGTTTAACGGAACCTAATGCCGGTTCTGATAATTCAATGATGACCAGTTTTATCGTAAAGAGGGATGACGGCAATTATGTTTTAAACGGTTCCAAGTGTTTTATCACTAATGCTTCTTATGCTTCTCAATACACTGTTTTGTGCAAGACGGGAAAGCCGAATGGCAATTTTATGGCTTGCGTTATTGTTCCGGTAGAACCTGTCACCTCCGCCGATATTCCCAATATCGGAAATTCTACAAGAGAAATAAGCGTTCCGGCCGGCGGTACGATAATAATCGGCAAGCCGGAGGATAAATTGGGGCAAAGACTTTCCAACACAGCCAGCGTGACTTTTGAGGACGTCATTGTTCATCCGAATCAGATTATTGGCGACAGGCGTCTGGGCTTTAAATATGTTGTTGACGTTTTGGATTATGCCCGGCCGATGGTTGCGGCGATTGGTCTCGGTTTGGCTAAAAGGGCGTTTGCGGTTACCCTGGAATATACGCGGGAACGCAGACAATTTGGCAGTAGGATTTGTGATCTTCCCGTGGCCAGAGAAATGCTGACAACCATGTGGAAAAAAGTGGAACTGGCCGAAATGTCTCTTTTTAAGGCGATTTTTAAAATTCAGGAAAAAGCGAAGGATGCAGGAATTTATGCTTCTCTGGCCAAAAATACGGCAGCAGAAGCCGCTGTCTTTTGTTCGACTGAAGGTCTTCATCTGCATGGCGGTTATGGTTTTACAACCGAATATGAGATTTCCAAACTCGCGCGTGACGCTCACATTATTGATATTTATGAGGGTGTCCGCGAAGTGCAGAATATGATTATAGGACGGGAGATTGTTTAAAATGCTTTATCTTCACTCTATGGGGCATTTTAATCCGGAGAATATTATTTCCAATAAATTCTTAGAAGACCTGGATATCGACACCAATAACGAATGGATTATGGAACGTGTCGGCATTCAAAACCGCCGTACGGTTTTGCCTCTGGACTATATCAGAAAAACAAAAAACATTAATCCGCTGGAATCCTACAACATCAGACAATACAAAAATTACCAGATGGGAGCGGCGGCCGCCCGGATGGCACTGCAGCGCGCTTCGCTAAAACCGGAGGATATCGGTCTGGTTATTGCCGGCACTTCATCACCGGATAACATTTCGCCGGCGGAAGCTTCGGCGATGACCGCGGAATTGGGCATTGAAGCAGCCTGCTTCGATTTGAATTCATCCTGTTCTACTTTTGGCATGCAGGTCAATTTTCTTTTGCGTATGCAGCCGGAGACACTGCC
>JBEKJX010000106.1:0-14725 GCA_050011015.1 Smithella sp. | reverse complement strand
CCTGAAAATAAGATTCATCTTCAATTGCTTCCTTCGCTCCGGCCAGAGCCAGCCGATCAACCGTATACGAATTGATCGAATCCTTGACTCGAATGAGTCCCTCCATCAGCCCTTCATCGCCCACAGCGTACCCTACCCTCAAACCGGCCAGCGAATGCGATTTGGACAGAGTCCTGATAACCAGCAAATTCGGATAATCATTAATCAGATTTACCGCGGATTGACCGCCGAAATCCACATAGGCCTCATCAATGATGACCACACTGTTTTTGTTCCGGCTGAGGATCGCCTCTATCGTTTGGCCGGAAACGCCTCTACCGCTGGGCGCGTTGGGATTGGCAATGATAATCCCCCCGTTATCCTGATAGTACCCTTCCTCAGGAATATTAAATTCCGCGTCCACTGGAATAAGCCTGTAGTTGATATTAAAAAATTCAGCATAGACCGGATAAAAGCTGTAGGTGATTTCAGCGAAAAGAATGGGATTGCCTGCCGGTTCAAAAAAAGCCGGGAAGGAAAAAGCCAGTAATTCGTCGGAACCGTTTCCGATAAAAACCTGCTCTTTCCGGAGATTGTGGTATTGCGCTATCGTCTTTCGAAGTTCATCGCAGGTTGGATCGGGATAAAGCCGTAAGGATTCGTTGGCCGCGATTTTAATTGCCTCTATCACTTTCGGAGAAGGAGGATAAGGGTTCTCATTTGTATTCAATTTAATAAATTTGCGGTCCTTCGGTTGTTCCCCTGGCGTGTAGGGTTTGATATTTTTTACTATGCTGCTCCAGTATCTGTTCATATAATTCATCCATTACAGTATGTCATTTCGAAGCGAAGCGAGAAATCTTAATGAGCATAAGAACATACAAGATATCTCCCCTTGGTCGATATGACAAAGTTTTATTGTAACACTACAGTAGCACAAATCAACAAAATGGAGAAATAAGAAAAACGAGCGGCGGCGTCCGATAAAATACTGGAATCCCGATCTTTAATGACTGCTTAAACTAATATGCATGATCAAAAAAACGCCCGCTTGAAAGCGGGCGTTTTTTTGATATGCCATGTTATTCTACATCTCCCTCGCTATCTCATACGCGTCCCAGATAGCATACATGATGTTGTGCACGTTTCTGGAATCGCCAATATTGTAAACAGGAACTTTAAGCGCATCCTTGACAGACTGGTACAGACTATCGTTTGGTTTATAGCCGACCGCGATAATGACCGTATCAGCCTCAAGCGTGATTTCACCATCCGGCGTTATAACGGCAACATCCTTTTTTCGCACCGCCGCAACCTTGCTGCTCTTGAAAATCCTGACTTTATGATAAGCCAGTTCATCTTTCAACATATCGTAGTTCATGAAAGGCATTGCATGCGGCCCGCCGCAAATATCATCCATCATTTCCACTATGGCTACTTCGCTCCCCTTCTGCGCCAGCCAGAGTCCCGTTTCACAGCCAACCAATCCGCCGCCGATGATGACGACTTTCTTCCCTGCCCGCTTTTTACCGAGCAAAGCTTCGCTTGCGGTAATGATCTCTTTGTCTTTTCCAAAATCGATGGTAACGGGTTTGGAGCCTGTCGCGATCACGACCACATCCGCTCCTTTCTTTACAATCGCCGCTTTGTCCATCGCGGTGTTTAATCTCACTTTCACGCCCAAAAGTTTCAACTGCTTTACATACCATGCCAGGAGTTTGCGGTCGTTTATTTTAAACGATGGAACCCCTCCCGCAATGAGGTGTCCTCCAAGCTTATCGGATTTCTCGCACAGCGTGACTTTATAGCCGCGTTGGGCCGAGACACGCGCCACTTCCATGCCTGCGAGGCCACCTCCGACGATAAGTATTTTTTTCTCTACCACGGCAGGTTCTATGCCGTAGATCTTTTCGCGTCCGCATGCCGGGTTGACCGCGCAGCACACAGGACCTTCTCCGATGTGTCCCATGCAGCCGTCATGGCAGGAAAGGCAGGGACGGACTTCATCCAGGCGGCCTTGCCTTATTTTTTCCGGGTAATACGGATCGCTCAAAAGCGGTCGTCCGTAGCTTACAATATCGCACGAATCGCCGATAGCCTCGCAAGCCATAACCGGATCATCCATTCTGCCGGCCAGGAATTCGCGATACATGCCGCCCTCTCCGAAATACATCGGCGGATGATTCCAATACCAGGAATCATAGGTTCCCGCGTCCACATTCAAAGCGTCGTACCCGGCTGCGACCAGAAGTTTCGCGGCTTCAATACCCTCCCCGATGTCCTTTCCAACCTCTGTAAAAGTCTCGCCCGGCAGCGCTCCCTGCCGCAAGCCCTTCATAAAGCTCTTCAAACTATAGCGCAGGGAGACGGGAAAGTCCGCGCCGCATTTATCCTTTATGGCTTTTACGATTTCCGTGGAAATACGCAGGCGGTTTTCGAGGCTGCCGCCGTAGGCATCCGTCCTTTTATTATAGAAAGCAATCGCGAACTGGTCCAAAAGATAGCCCTCGTGTACCGCATGAATCTCCACACCGTCAAAACCGCCCTTTTTTGCTATTTCCGCGGACGCGGCCATTTTATCGATCACATTTTGGATTTCTTCTATCGTCATCTCCCTGTGGATGATTTCGGGATCCCATCGGTTTTCCTGCCCGGACGGCGCGATATGTTTGTGCGTGAAACCGGGAATCGCGGCTCTGCCCAAACCGGCAGCCAATTGTACGATGATCTTCGTCCCGTAGGCGTGTACGCGTTCATTCATCTGCGTTGCCGCATGGATAAACGCGAAAGGGTTTATCGTGGGACAGGGAATCACCGGCCTGGTCATATCCTCTATACCTATATCCGCGCTGCAAATGCCCGTAATGATAAGACCTGTGCCGCCTTTGGCCCTTTCCACATAATAATCCTGGCCTCTCTGGGTAAAGGCGCCTTCTGTATCCGCATATCCTATCGGACCCATGGGCGCCATGGAGATCTTGTTCTTTAACTGGAGTTTTCCTATGTTTGCGGGTTCAAACAGTTTCGCGTATTTGTTTGCCATTGCTGTTCTCCTTTCATGCTGCCTTTAAAGAAATTAATTGTTTAAAAAATTTCTGAACATGCGTCCACTGCTTCAGGCTCATGGAATATGTTTCCATTCCGGTAATTTCATCCAATGCCGTTCACATTCCAATTATCAATTTATGGACGAAAATTAATAATTCATTTAATAACGGTTACGCGGTTGGTTAAATGGTTTACTCAAAAATTTAAAGACATTCATTTGAGGACATGCTGCCAGATCACGTTGAAAGAATTACAGGTAAAAGGCATGGGGTATATTAAATACATGGAGTCCCTGACATTGGTTGTCATTTTAAACCAATTAATAAGCGCATGTCAATAAAATTAATTATTTAACCCGTATCGGGATTTTGTTTATTATTCCCCGTAATCCTTATTTTTCAAATTCATATTTTTATGCTATTGTCAACATTGAGGGATTAACGCCGTTTACTCAGGATGGTGCCGCCGTTGGTTAAAAATCGCATTGTTTTCTTTCTTCTTCTCGCCTTGTTGTCTTTCGATTTGGAGAGCTGTTGCATCATTACGTTCCCGTACAAGGTGGTGAAAGGAACGTATTATGTCGTGAAAGGGACAGTCAAGGGAACGTATTACGTGGTGAAAGGCGCCTATGAGCTGACCGCGGGCACAACGCACCTGGTTTACAGTATCGGCAAATTTACGTTCAAAGTGGTCAAGGCCCCCATTGACTGGCCCCTCACCAGCGATCTCATCACATCCATAGGCGGGCTGGAACCCAAAGCAGCTATTCTCAAAGGCATAGTGAAATACGCGCCTTATATGGTCAAGGGAAAGATGTATTACCCCATGTCTTTTGAGAAAGCACGTTCCTACCAGGAGACGGGACTGGCCTCGTGGTATGGTTACGAAAGCCTGCGCGGCAAGCATGACCGCATGACCGCAAACGGCGAAGTCTTTGACCCCAACGGGTTGACAGCCGCGCACAAGTACCTGCCCATTCCCATTCATGTCAAGGTCACGAATCTGGAAAACGACCGCTGGATTATCGTGCGGGTGAATGACCGCGGCCCGTTTCCCAGTGATCACAATGCCGCGTCCGGAGACAGGATCATCGATCTGAGCGAGGGCGCCGCGAAGAAACTGGGCTTTCGTGACAAGGGTGTGGCAAAGGTAAAGGTGACAGTCATCGAGCTGAAAGAAGAGGGATAGAGCTTTTCGGACACGCCTCTTGTGATAAATGAGTTCGAACATGAATGATGATTTTGACCACGGCAAAAAAATATCGCGATCGGTATTTCTGGCGCTGATCAGTATAGTCATTTTTATAACTTTGCCGGGATGCGGCGCAATCTATAAGAATTACATTGATAGAAAATTCGATCCTTACGAAGAAGAAGTGAAGGCGCATGCCACGAGAGGCGAAATCAACGCGATTCTATTGCCCGGGTGCGGAGCAATTTCAGGAGGACAGGATACTCTTTTTAGCTGTTTGAAGTTGTCGCGTGATGTCAATCCAAAATCGGTAATATTGCCGCCCGGTGAAAAAATTTACCTCGGCCACGTCTCCGAATTTATCGTACGCGCCTTAAAATATTATCAGTTGCAGGAGAGCTTCAAGGATTTCTATGGCTGCCGCGTTGTTATGAAATTCCGGAAATTAACTCCTTTGGAGCTTCGTTCCAGAAAATTTTCCGATTATTCGAGTATCGCGGTAGGAACGGCAAGCACAGTCGCGGGAGCATTAACCATGATGCCGTTGGGAACTGTTTTGTTCCTGGTTGATGGAATTTCAACAGAAATTGATCGCCGTGAATTTGAAAATCGCGCCCAAAAGCTGGGATTGCCCGCGCCGAAGAAAAATATGGTTGTTCATCAAATAAAATCGGAAGGAAGAACTCTTTTACATGTAAAAGACGAACTCGCGCATGATTTGACCGGCAGCAACAGCGACAGGATGC
The DNA here is from genome assembly GCA_050011015.1 of Smithella sp. Lineage (GTDB taxonomy): Bacteria > Desulfobacterota > Syntrophia > Syntrophales > Smithellaceae > Smithella. The sequence continues at coordinate 9,761 of JBEKJX010000106.1, read as the reverse complement.
AATTCGATGATAAGGTGACAAGTTACATGGTTGAAGAATGTACTTTGGAAAAAGTCACCCCTGAAGAGATGAATATCTATCAGGGACAGATTGAACTTTTTAGAAATAATTTAAAGACAGCCCATCCTCCACCTGCAGATTAAAATCCGGCTTCTTTCAGATGATTTATTTTCCATGCAAATTTTCAGATCTTAATGGTCAAATACTGTAGAATTATAACTTGACTTGTAGTATAGTTGTGTCATTAAAAATACAGCATTTCTTTTTACCTGTGAACTTTTTATTGCGGCAACACTCCCTGACCAAAAGGAGGACAGATATGAAGGTCATTGGTTTCAACGGCAGTCCAAGGAAAGATGGCAACACCGCCACATTGATGGGCTATCTATTACGCGAGATCGAAAAAGAAGGCATTAAAACAGAACTCGTTCAGCTTTCGGGAAAGGCGATTCACGGTTGTATTGCCTGCTACAGGTGTTTCGAAAATCAGGACAAGCGGTGCGCCGTCAGGAAAGACGCTGCAAACGAATATATCAAAAAGATAATAAGCGCTCAGGGGACCGGGCGGGTTTTGTCGGATTGGCAAACGGGAAGATGTACAAGAATAAAATCGGAGCGTCCCTGTCCTGTTTCCGCCGTACCGGAGGGATGCATACCGTCGAAACCATGAACCATTTCTTTTTTGGCAACGAGCTTATCATTGCCGGCCGGGCATTAAGCGTCGCGAGAGACAAGGGAGAAGTGAATAACGATGAGGAAGGCATTCTGGGCGCACAGGTATTGGGGCAAAAGATAGCCTGGCTGGTGAAGAAGCTCCACAGCTGAAACCGGCCGTTGCGCTACTCCTTGCAAAAACAGTTCTATTAACCGGGAAACAGGAAGGCAAAATGTATACAGGCAAAGAACGAAGACATTATCCGCGTTATAAAGCGGAAAGCGTAACTGTGGATGTTTCATTTCAGGGAGAATCAAGCGAGATAGTTTGTGTGGAGAGAGTGAAGCCCATTGATTTCAACAGATTCGGGATGGCGATTGACACGAATCTCGAACTGGAAATAGAAAGCAATATTTTTGTCGATATCTCCAGAGGAAAGGATTGTGCTTCCGATCTCATATGCACCGTCTGTTATGTACAGAATCAGGGTAAAAACAACAGATATGGATTGCTGTTTAATTTCGCCGCGAATGAGTACATGTCTTCTGAAGAGGTGGAAGAAGTATTGTTGAATATAGAAAAAATCCTGAAGAAAAAACATGTTGCTCCGTATCGAAACGCCTATCGCCGGATTAAGAGGAGTGCCGTATAAGGAGATTTTCCATATTAATGATGACGAATTGAAAGACGCGGAATTTTTATCGTGATTTTTTCCGGCTGCCGTAGTATGAAGACCTGCAAAATATAAAATTACGATAGTGTGGTTATCCTATCTGATCAATAAAATACGCATGACGGTTCTTACTCAATGTCAATTTTACAGATACTGATTCTCGCCATTGTCCAGGGCGCCGCTGAACTTTTGCCAATCTCCAGTTCAGCGCATGTTATTGTGGCGGAAAAGCTGATGCGCCTTGACCCGAGCAGTCCGGAGATGACCCTTCTCCTTGTGATGCTGCATACGGGCACAATGTTTGCCGTGATTCTTTATTTTTGGAAATCATGGAGAGTAAATTATTTTTCCTCCGGAAAGACGCTCCGGCATTTTTCCAAACTTGTCATAATAGCCACGGCGGTTACAGGAATTTCCGGTATCGGCCTTAAATATTTAATCGAAAAAGTCGCGATGCGAAACATTCCCCATGCCGAGGTGGAACTTCTTTTCAGCAATTTACTTCTGATCGCCGTTGCTCTGGCCGCAGTCGGAGCGCTTATCATTTATGCCGGATATTATCAAAAGAGATCAAAGCGGACATCTGGTTTAGATATAGGGTCATCAATTTTGATCGGCCTGATTCAGGGCATTTGCCTTCCCTTTCGCGGATTCTCCCGTTCCGGAGCGACAATATCTACAGGTCTTCTTCTGGGCATCGACAAGATAAAGGCGGAAGAATTCAGTTTTGCCCTTGCAGTCCTGATTACCCCGCCGGTTATCGCCCGTGAAGTTCTTCGGTTATTGAAGGCTCATACCATGACCGTTTTACGAACCCCGGACTTAATTCCTCTTTTTTATCCGGGCATGATCGGCATGATTTTTAGTTTCATCTCAGGCGTTTTGGCGTTAAGACTTCTATCCAGTTGGCTGGAAAAAGGCCGTTGGCAATATTTCGGGTTCTATTGCCTCTTTGCTTCGTGTATGGTATTTTTGCTTCAGCATATGGGATTTTAAAATTTAACTTTGTCAATTCCCGGCCGGTTATGTTGAGATTGATAGGGGGGCGGCGGAGACGACAGCCCTGTTTCGGCAGCAGTTCACTCCGAAGCCGTTTATGCGATTGGAGATAAAAAAATGAAAACCACTGTAATTACTGTCATGACATTTCTTGTTTTAACTTTTTATTTTAACGTGTGTTTAGCCGGAAGCGCTACGGATTTTGCCGATTGTAAAAATAATTGCAAGCAGTGCCGCGTGGGATGTCATGATTTTTGCTCAGATAAATCAAAAAAGCTGAAGAAAACAAAATGCGACAATAATTGTGAAAAAAAATATCTGAAATGCAGGCAAACATGCAGGGAAATATAAATATAATGAGGCCGCTTCTTCACGTCTTGACATTTGGCGGCTGAGCCTTGGCGTTTCGAGGTATTCCGGCTCAAAACTTAACCGGATGCTTCCAGTCACTTCTGTCCTCCCTATTTAATAATGAATATTTTCTTTGACATTCAGGTCACTTATTTGTATTATTTACTATAATATCATATTCTTAAATAACATGAATGAATGTATATAACTCTTATTAAGAACCATCCATTGTTAATGGATAGTCATTAGTTAACATTTCAACCACAGAATTATTTCAACTCGCAGGAAGCAGTCATATGAAGGATAAATCACTCCGGGTATTAATGATTGATGATTCTGAAGATGATGTTCTGCTTATAATCCGTGAACTCAAAAAAGGCGGGTATAATCCGGTATTCGAACGGGTAGAAACCGCCTTCTCCACGAAAGAAGCCCTTAAGGCAAAGCAATGGGACATTATCCTTTGCGATTACAAGATGCCTGATTTCAGTGGTCCCTCAGCCATTGCCCTTCTGAAAGAATCAAATACCGATATTCCCATTATCATTATTTCGGGGGCTATCGGCGAAGAAACAGCCGTAGAGTGCATGCGTTTAGGCGCCCAAGATTATATGATGAAGAATAACCTTTCCCGCCTTTGCCCGGCCATAGCCAGAGAATTGCAAGAGGTAAAAGTCAGAGGCAGGCAAAAGCAGACAGAGGACGCACTCAAAAAAAGCGAGGAACGTTTTAAGTCACAATATCAGGGCAGCCCGATTCCGACATTCACATGGCAGAAGATCGGCACGGACTTTGTGCTGCTGGAATGCAATGATGCAGCTCTTACTGCGACCCGGGGGAACGCTGATAAGTTCATCAATAAAACCGCACAGGAGATGTATCGTGAGCAACAGGATGTTTTGCAGGATATTCGCAGATGCTTTGAAGAAAAATCAGTCATTAAAAAGGAATCGCTCTCAAAGCATTTCATGGTCGGAAGAAATATAATAGCCACGTATGTCTTTGTACCTGATGATCTTGTCATGGTGCATGTTGAAGATATTACCGAACGCAAGCAGGCGGAGGAAGCGTTGCACCGCATGAATCGTGCGCTGCAAGCCGTCAGCAGTTGCAACAAGGCGCTTATCCGTGCAGAGGATGAACAAACATTACTCGAAGAAATCTGCCGCATCATTTGTGATAAAGCCGGTTATCGAATGGCCTGGGTAGGATATGCTGAAAACGACGATGCCAGGACTATACGTCCCATCGCCTGGGCAGGTTTCGAGGATGGATATCTCGCAACCGTCAACATTACCTGGGCAGATACCGAAAGAGGACGGGGACCCAGCGGAATAGTAATCCGGAGCAGAGAAATAGTCTGCGTTCAGGATTACGCAACTGATCCGCGAGTGGCTCCCTGGCGGGAAAATGCATTAAAGCGAGGCTATCGTTCCTCCATTTCCCTGCCCCTCAAGGACGAAAGCGCCGCCACCTTTGGTGAGCTTGCCATTTATTCAATCGAACCCAACGCCTTCACTCCGGACGAAATCCAGCTATTGGAGGAATTGACTGACGATTTAGCATTCGGCATCATTACTCTTCGTATGCGAGACGAGCGCAACAAGACGGAAGAACAACTGCGTCTTACGAATGAAATTATGCAGAATCTCTCTGAAGGCATTGTTCTTATTCAAGCCAGTAATTCAATGATTCTTCAAACCAACCCGAAATTTGACATGATCTTCGGCTATGCATCCGGCGAATTGATCGGACAAGATATCAACATCATCAATGCTCCAAGAGACGAAAAACTTCCCGAGCAGATTTCCAATGAAATAATTTCCAGCCTGACTGAAACCGGAAAATGGTCGGGAGAGGTTTATAATCGTAAAAAAGACGGTACGCCTTTCTGGTGTTATGCAAATGTTTCAGCTTTTGATCATCCGAGTTACGGCAAATTGTGGGTTTCAGCTCATACCGACATAACTGAGCGCAAGCAGGCGGAAGAACAACTGTTAAATTCCGAGAATAAATTCGCTTCTGTTTTTCATCTCAATCCTAATCCTATAGCCATCACCGATACCGTCACGTGGAATTTTATGGATGTCAACCAGGCATTCACAGACTGGACAGGTTATTCCCCGGAAGAAATAATCGGCGCTTCAGTGCGAGATCTCAATTTATGGGTCAATCTTGAGGATCGTAAAAAAATAATTGACGCATTGACGATTGCGGGAGGCGTCGATCGCAGAGAGGTCATGATTAGAATTAAGAACGGCAATCTCCGGAATGTGCTTTTCTCCTCCCGGTTTATCGAAATTAATCAGGAGCGCTATCTTCTCTCGCTTGCCCTTGACATTACCGAACGTAAGCTGGTTGAAGAACGATACAAAAGCCTTTTTGAAAATGCCCAGGAAGGCATTTACCGGTCAACACCTGAAGGAAGATTCATCCTGACTAATCACTCCATGGCGCAAATACTGGGATACGGTTCCCCGGAAGAGCTCATCGCCGGCATAACCGATATACCCGGTCAGCTCTATGTCGATTCCGAGGAACGCAAAAAGTTTATTGAGGTTATAGAAAAGCAGGGCTTCGCAAGGAACTTTGAAACCCAGTTCTACAGAAAAGACGGACGGATTATCTGGATTTCCCTGACCACTACTGCAATTCGTGATTACAAGGGGCAAATTCAATATTTTGAAGGTATTGCAGCTGACATCACGGACAAAAAGGACAGTGTTGAGCGTATGAGAAACGCCCTTAACGGAACGGTCCGCGCGATAGCCTCCATAGTGGAGTCAAGAGACCCCTACACCGCGGGTCATCAGCGCCGTGTGTCCGATCTTGCCCGTGCCATTGCCGCGGAAATGGGTTTTTCGGCTGACCGGATCGAAGGCCTTCGTATGGCAGCCACAATCCATGATATAGGAAAAATATCCGTTCCGGCGGAAATGCTGACCAAGCCGACTAAATTGACGAATATCGAATTCAGTCTTATCAAAACCCATGTGCAGGCCGGATTTGACATCCTTAAGGACATCGAATTTCCCTGGCCTATTGCCCGGATGGTGCTTGAACATCATGAGCGGATGAATGGTTCCGGGTATCCCAACGGTCTGACCGGGGATAATATTCTTTTGGAATCCCGGATTCTGGCGGTGGCCGATGTCGTGGAAGCCATGGGTTCACACCGTCCTTACCGCGCTTCATTGGGTATTGTACCGGCCCTTGAAGAAATCGAAAAGAACAAGGGAATCCTTTATGATATTGCTGTTGCCGATGTCTGCCTGAAATTATTCAGAGAAAAAGGCTATCAGTTTATATAATATAAAAAACAAGCCTGAAAAAAACACTTCTACATTTCTTTTTTTAAAAAGAAAGTTGTCCAAATCACACAGATAGGGTAATATGGTTATCAGAGAAAAAAAAATATATCCGAATATCTTGTGGAGTGATTCTATTTGATATGTTTTTCAAATATTGAAGAAAAGATGATCAAATTTTTTTCAAGAAAACTGTTAAATCTTTTTATGCTGCTGTGCATCATGACGGTTTCCTTTGCTTCAGTTGGCGTTTGTGCCGCGGCGCCGGATGATTATGATGCGACAGTAGCTAAATGGACATCGTACAAAGACGTCTACAATTGGCTGGAAAAGAATTTTGTTTACGATTATGCAAGAAAAGGCCGTTATGGCAAAGAACCGCTGAGCCCTTCCGAGATGTTCAGGATCAAAAAAGGCGCATGTTACGATTCAGCGAATTTTGCGAGTGACGCTCTTAACAGAATCAACCCCGAATATAAGGCAAGACCTGTATTTATTAAAAACAAGCTGGGGCCTCCCCATCATTGGGTTACCGCCTTCACCATGAATAGCAAGTTATACATCATGGACTACGGCACAAGTTCCAGCTGGCAAGCTATGAGGGGAATTCACGGGCCATATAAATCTTTAAACGAATATCAGGATTTTTTATATTCGTTAAAAATAAATAATTTTTCAGTGGAAGATGTCATCTATCGGGACATTAACCTGCATTAAACTCCAAAAGGAATTTATAAATGGAAGATAAAGAAAAATATCACGTCTCCTCATCTGAAAAAGATGGAATCCTGGAAATTATCGTAACAGGTGAAGTAACAGACAGAACCTATGAAAATGTGACAAACGAAGTGAATGCTATCATAAGAGCACATAAAGCGACGAAAGTAATAGCTGATTTCCGTGCCATTGAAAAACGCATAGAACCTTCAGAAATGTATCGTTATTTCAGAAATTATAATTCCGCTCTTTTTGAGATTCAATACGCCATAGTCGACCTTCCGGACAACATTCAATACAGGAATGCGGCAAAAGATGCAGGCCTGACGTCATTGATGTGGTTTACCGATATAGATGCTGCCAGAAAGTGGATTAAGAAAAATGCCTGTTCATATTTAGATTCATAACCTTATGCCGGATTCAAACTACAATATGTTTTATAAAGCAATTTTAGGACTGAGTATTATAAATAATATATATACATTGTTGCACTGCAATGGAATAGAGAGGGAACAGTGAATATTCAATTATCATTTGAAGTCTTTGATGAATATCTAAAGGTTACTCTCTCCGGCGAAAATCCTTTCGCCGAGATTGAGGATATTTTAAAGACCATCAAGAGTTTATCCGAGAAAAATAACCGCGCAAGAATTCTGATCGATGCGGTTAATCTATCTGTCCCGCGGGAAATGGAAAAGTTTTACATTGGCGAACTGAGTGTCAATATGTTCGGAAGTAAAGTTAAGACCGCGATTCTCAGCAAACCGGAGCAAATAAACAAGTTTCTGGAGAACGTGGTGGTAAATCGCGGAGGTCGCTTATACGTTACCAGCAGCGAAAAGGAGGGGCTTGACTGGCTTTTAAAATAGATTTGTCCTGCCCGTGGCCATCCAACCCGTTGTCCATTTTGATATTTGCTCACTTGCCCCTTAGCCCGCATGAATCAGCCATTTTATCTAACTGCCTTTCATCCAGCCCTACCCCATGCGTTCCGTCCAGGCGTTTGGCTACCTTCCCGTTTTCAAAATAAATTACGGTCGGGAAAACATCTATGGAATATTTATCTTCACATCCGTCCATTTCGTCAGCCAACACACGGCAATACTTATCCTCATTGTTTTTGGCCATTTCTTCAAATATCGGTAAAAACCTTTGCGAAAAAGGACACCATGAGGCATAGAAGAGCACTAATACTTCTTTATTATCGTTCAATATTTTATTAAATTCTTCACTATTTTCGATTAGTTTACTCATAGGCCATCTCCCGTTGCAATCCAACATGATAATGCAACTGATTATTTTTCATTCGTTTTACACGTTATTTGTTTGATAAAAGCATCTTACTTTAGAATATTAGAATTTTCGAATCTTCGTTCTCCGGCTCCGGTTGCGGTTCTATAAGTTTACGTATTTGTATTATGATTAAGTTGAGTATCAGAAAAACTATAAATAATCCTATTATGACGGCTAAATTATTTGTCAGGAAATGATGTTCTATATCAACTATAGATTCTTTAATAAGCCCCATGGAATATCTCATAGGCATAAACGGATACACTTTCTGGAAAAATACAGGTGTGGTTTCTATGGGAAACGTACCTCCGCTGGCGCACAGTTGTACAATCAGCATAATGATGGCCAGCAGCTTGCCGAAATCACCAAAGGTAAGTATGAAAAAGTAGATCATCATAAAAAATGTCGCCGATATAAAAAAGATAGATACAATAAACAAAAAGTCATTCGTTAAATTCAGATTGAAAAATACATATAAAAGAGTCGAAAAAATTGTTGCCTGTATATTAATCAGACCCAGATAAGCCAGTAATTGATGGTTTTTGTTAAAGTAGTTTCTACTGAATACATGGAATCGGTCATTCGCGTCATAGAATAGCACTATCAGTAATACCAGGGCTCCCACCCATAACGATAATGAAATAAAATACGGGGCAAAAGCTATGCCATAATTACTTACATTATTTTTGTTATCGGTTTCAAGGGCCACGGACTCTTTCATGAACTCTCCGAACCCGGTTAATCCTCCCGCTTTTCCTTCGTTAGTTTTAATTTCAGAATCAAATTTCCGGGCGGCTAAATCTACTCCTGAATGGAGAATACCGGTGCCTTTAGCCAGTTCAGAAGTTCCATTTTTTAACTGACTGCTTCCATCCGCCAATCTTTCTATCCCATCCTGCACCTGTGATGAAGCATTTGCAATTTTATGTATGCCTTCACTCAATGTAGTCGGTTTATTCGGCAATACAACGGGAACAGTCCCGACAGATGCTTTTATCTTCCCGCTCCCTTCCAATATTCTTTCGCCACCTTCTTTTAATTGCTGGGCGACTTTTTGTTCCTGCACCTGTTTGGCCCCATTATATAACTTTTGAAAATCTTTATTGAGTTTAAGTATGCTTAATTTATTTCCCAAAACCAAAACACCGGCGGAAATCTGATCCAGGCCATCCGCGGCTTTATTCACTCCGGAAACATATTTATTAACACCGGTATCAAAAGTTTCATAACCGGCGCTTAATTTATCCATGTTATTTGCGTAAGTGCGGATGCCGGCATTAAATTCTTTATAACCGTTTTTTAAGGTTGCAGCTCCATCATTTAATTTTTTTGCTCCGTCATCTAATTTGATGGCTCCATTATTTAATTTGTTTGTTCCATCGTTCATTGTGTGGAACCCGTCCCGGATTAATTTCACTTTATTAACGCTTGATTGTATCGTGTCCGATAGAACCGTTACAGCCTGGCTCGATACTTCATTTTCAATATTTTTTTGTACCGCAATCATTACCCTGTCGTAAATTTGTGAAGTTATAAAATTGCTTTTTTTATTGGTTAAATATCTGATGACAGGCTCTTTTCTTTCCGACGTGCCGGCTTTTTCAAGATTGCTCGTAAAATCTTCCGGAATGATGATGACGGCATAAACTTCCCTGTTATACATTTTGCGCGTGGCTTCCTTCTCATTGGGGAAAAACACCATTTTCATGACATTTTTTTCCTTAATCCTCTCCAATATCGCTTTTCCTTTGTCTCCCTGATCAAG
>JBEKJX010000105.1:0-9232 GCA_050011015.1 Smithella sp. | reverse complement strand
AAGATTGAAAATTATTTATTTATCGCCGGGAAATGTTCCTATATTAATTGAAAAATCAGCAAAAAAATAGCGTGATATGATTCACGCTGTTTTTCCTGAATGCTTTTTATTAGCTTTGTGTCGGGTAATACCATGTTCCGGTAGGAGGTGTACTCATAGTGCTGCCTTTCACCTGGCCAACCGAAAATGTAATATTACTGCCGCTGGCGGCTATTGAAATACTTGTAAAATCACTGCCGACATCAGAACTTATAGAGGCCTGAACAGCAGCTTCCCCGGGATCCACTCCATTGCCCGACATAAGCAATTTGCCATATACAGCGCTTGCTCTCGATTTTAATTCACCGATGGCGCCCTGTGCCGCGGACATTCTTGACTGGTCCATCAGAGCAAGATACCTCGGTACGGCCACTGCGGCTAAAATTCCCAGAATTACCAGGACCGCGATGATTTCAATCAACGTAAAACCTTTCTGATTTCTTAACATATTCCTCTCCTTTCTTATTGCTAGTTAGTTTTACTTTTTAGTTATTACTTATAAAGACTTCTTCCACAAAAATCACTTTTCTATATTTTAATTACTCTTGAGCGGGAAGTCAAGAGTAATAATTTTATTTGAAATTCTCCGCGGCAAGCTATGGGGAATACGCTCGCTTACGAATTCAATTATCAATATTTTCTCATCAATGTTGCGTTGCCAGTTTAGTAAGATCCCACATGGGCATAAATATGGCTAAAGCGAAAAAACCTACAACGCAGGCTAAGCCGACGATAAGAATCGGGCCAATCGCATCGGAAAGAGCTTTAACGGCATATTCAACCTCGCTGTCATAATGCAGTGCGACTGCCCGCATCATTTCATCAATCTTTCCGGACTCTTCACCAATGGCTATCATATCAACAACCATCGGGGTAAAATATTTTGATGATTTTAATGGCGCTGAAATTCCGGACCCTTCTTTAATGCGTTCGCGGATATGATCAAAAGTTCGCGTAAGGGCCTCATTGCCCATTGTCGCGGAAAGTATGGTCAATGATTGCATAATAGGAACGCCGCTTGTCTGTAAGATAGCAAAAATACTGGCAAAACGTGATAATGCCGCCTTTTTGAACACCGGCCCTACTATAGGCATTTCTAACAAAACAGAATCCTTCATGAATTTACCTTCACTTGTTTTAAAATAGAAACGCAAGCCAAAAATAGTTATTAATATAGCGCCAAGTATTAAATACCAGTAATTATGAACAATACCGTATAAAAGCATGGCCATTTTTGTCGGCCACGGTAAAATCAAACCGGCTGAAGTAAAAATAGTAACAAATTGAGGTATTACAAAAGTTAAGAGAACTATAAAAGCGATGGATAAAGCTATAACGACTATTAATGGATATCTCATTGCCGATTTTATATCCGACCTGACTTTTGCTTCATGTTCAATAATGTAAATCAATCGATCTAAAACGACCGGCACATTTCCACTGATTTCACCCGCCCTGATCATGTCACAGTAAAGGCGGTCGAATATTTGGGGAAATTTTTGCAAGGCGTCGGAAAGAGATGAACCCTGATTGATATCTTTAATAATTTTTCCTATCGCCTGCTTCAAGCCTTTGCTTTCCGACTGATTCTCCAGAATGGACAAAATTCTTAATATCGGTATACCCGCAACCAGCATGGAATGGAACTGTTTCGTAAACATTACCAGATCCACCGTTTTAACTTTGCCCACGAAGAAAGAACCCGAAAAAAGATCACTCCCCTGTTCCTTGATTTTTGATGGTATAAGCTCGCGGGAAGTCAGTATTGAATTCGCAATTTCAACAGATTCCGCCTCTATGTTCCCGGAAACTTCATCTCCATTCTGGCTAATTGCCTGATAAGTATATTTGGGCATTTTTTATCCTTATCTCTATCTATTTTAAGACATAACAGCGGAAGCAGCTTCTTCCAGAGTTGTAATTCCCCGAATAACTTTCAGGGCCGCATCTTTTTGTAATGTTTTTAATTTTCCGGCGGCTACCGCGGCTCGCGTGATTTCGGGACTCGACCTTTGATTAACGATCATATCCTGAATCATCTCATCAATAGCCAAAACCTCGAAAACACCTGTTCTTCCCTTGTAACCGGTATTCTTGCATTGATTGCAGCCTTTACCGCGCTGAAAATTAGCGTTTTTTATTTCCGTTTCCGTTATTCCAAAAAGAGCAAGAGCTTTTGCCGGCGGACTATAAGGTTCCTTGCAATAGGGACAAACCGTACGCACTAATCTTTGAGCGAAAGAAACGATCAAAACAGATGAAATCAGGAAAGGCTCAATGCCCATATCGATAAATCGTGTTATAACTCCCGCTGCATCATTCGTATGAACCGTGCTCAAAACTCTATGGCCCGTTTGCGCCGCCTGTACCGATACAGCGGCAGTTTCCGCGTCTCGAATCTCGCCAACCATGATAACATCCGGGTCCTGACGTAGAATTGAACGCAAACCGCTGGCAAAAGTCATTCCCGCTTTAGTGTTTAACTGCACCTGCCGGATATCATTTACTCTATATTCGACCGGATCTTCCAGAGTAATTATATTGATATCCGGTTTGTTTATGGAATTCAGGATGGCGTACAGACTGGTGCTTTTGCCGCTTCCCGTTGGTCCCGTGCTTAGAATCATTCCGTAAGGTTTAATGCACATGCTTTCTATTTTAGCCATATCTTCAGCGTCCATGCCCAGACTGTCCAGGGTATAAATACCGGCGCTCATATCGAGCAGACGCATGACAATATTTTCTCCGTGAATCGTGGGAATTGAGGAGACTCTGACATTAATTTCCTTTTTCTCCAGTTTCAGGGTGAACCGGCCGTCCTGAGGAACTCTGGAAACAGTAATATCCATGTTGGCTATAATCTTAAGACGGGCAATAACAGATAAAAATATGGCCTTGGGAGGTGAGGGCATTTCGATCAGTTTGCCGTCAATGCGAAAACGCAGCTGCACGGTATTTTGCTGCGGACTGATATGTATATCACTTGCCCTGCTGCGAACGGCCTGGGCAAAAATAGAATTGGTCAAACGAACAACCAGCGCCTCTCCCGCCTGATCCTGTAATGATGTAATCTGGACTTCTTCCTGGGTTTCGGAGTCGTCGTCTTTACCCTTGGATTCTATCTCCATATTTTCCATTATATCGCCCAGATCGGATTGCATGCCGTACATACTGTTGATGAGCTGATTGATTTCCAATTCCGAACAAATTACAGGTTCAACTTCCATGTTGGTTAATTTTTCGATGGAATCGAAGGTTTTTATCTCCAGAGGGTCAACAACCCCGACGGTCAAAAGATTTCCCTGTAATTTTAAAGGGACTACTTGATTTTTTTGCGCGAAATCAATGGGAATAAAACGCACCAGATCGAGATCCAAGGGGAACTTGTTTATTTGATATTTCTTAAGATTGAGCTGTTCGCATAATAAATCTATGATCTGTTTTTCCTGAAGAATCCCCTGGCGTATTAAAAACTGGCCGATTTTTAAATTGGTTTTCTTCTGATCATTCAGGATTTTTGCGAGCGTTTCTTCGGTCAAAATCCCTTGTTTTATAAGTATTTCACCAAGACGTTGTTTGATCTTCATTTATCCTCTATCCTCCACTATCAGCTCAATGATGCAACACGCGGCGGTTAAAGAAAACTGTATCCGTATCCCATTGAGATAAAATTTTTGCTTTGGCGGCAATTACCGGTGGTAATTTGCCGACTGCTTCCTCGGCCGAACTATAATTTTTGAAACATTTATCTATAACAATCGCAAATTCCATGCCTTCTTTTTTATTCCAGGAAGAAAGAAATGCCAGCGGAGGCAATTTCCGCTCATCAGGATTGTTACGGTAAATATTATACATTGTTTCCAAATCTTTTCCACTTTTTATCGCAACGATTATGTCACTTTTGCTTACCGGTTTTACAGCCGCCGGAATAGACGGAAGAGTGATTAAACTGCCTTCCGTAACCATATCTTTATTTTTAATGCGGGGATTGGCTGTAAACACCGCGTTCATGATATCGGAATTTACCTCGCCGTAAACATTATGCAATGTCCACCAGATTGTTCTTCTTTTTGTCATGGGTATCTTTCCAATATCATCAGGCATTTTAATATCCTGATTCTTTTTTTCCCGGTCAATTACCGCATTTGCGGCAAAGCCGGTTGACTTCACCGGTGTAATTTCAGGAGCAATGGGCGCTGCCTTTGCTGCCGGCGCCGGCGCTGTCGCCAATACGACCGGCGCTGCCTGCGCCGACAGTGTTACTGGCGCTGCCGGTGTTACAGGTGCCGACGGTGTTACCGGCGCTGCCGGCGCTGCCTGAATTGCCGCTAATTGTTTATGCGCATCGGCATTTCGGCCTTGAAATACAATTGCACTTATCGCGATTCCCAGGGCAACGATAATTAAAAAGCTTACCAGCGCCCATCTTAATCTTCTAAATAACGGCGTCGCCATGTCACTGACGCAGCTTCTGACTAAAAACCAGCCCGCCCTCTGCCTGCCGCGTACTATCATTTTTAAAACAACGTGATGGCAAAGAAAAACTACTTTACGCGGATAACCTCCGGTAGCCAGATAAAGAGTCGCAAACCCCCAAAAGCCAAACAGAGAAGGAGCGGTTTCAAATTCCCTGGCAACACTTAAACGATAATTTACCATAGCCCGCATCTGTTTAAAGTTCAGCGGTCTAAGATGATAGAGAATATTAACCCGGTCAAAAAGATTGGCTTTCCTTTTCAGGATTTTTTCAAATTCTTTTTGAGCAAAGATTATTATTTGCAGCAGCTTATATTTATTTGTTTCGTAATTAAGAAATTCCCGCAAAATTTCCAGGCAATTCTCGGGAATTTTCTGACCTTCGTCAATAATCAGGACAACTATTCTTTTTTCATCTACACCCTTGTCAAAAAGATAATCTTTAATCTTTTCTTTTAAATGCCATTCACTTTGACAATCATTTAAATCTTTAATCCCCAGCATTAAAGCAACTGTTTGCAGAAATTCAACCGCGCTGTTAAACGCCGGATCAAGCAGAAGATAAGTTTCAATTTCAATAGAGTCTGCCGAAGTAGAAGAAAATATCTGGATAAGTTTTCGGCATAAAGTCGTTTTTCCTGTGCCGATATCCCCTATGACAACGTTAATTCCCCGGCGCAGGCGGACAGCCAGTTCCAGCTTTTGCAGACAATCGCTATGTTGTGACAGTTGAAAAAGAAATTCCGGTTCCGGTGAGTTGGAAAATGGCTCTTTTTTAAAATTGAGAATGTTGTAATAATTCATTTTTAAATGCCATCTTGCTGTTTAACATCTGCTATTTCTCAGAGTCCAACTCCATTTTTTTTTGATTCCGGTTATTTCCTAATTTTGTTCAGTTAGATTATTTTCTACAGTATTTTTCTTCGCCCCGGATGCAGCTTTGTTATCACTGACCTGCAATATATGAGGAGTAATAAATATAAGAACTTCATCCTTTTCATCGCTTTTATTATCTGATTTAAAAGCCCAACCCAAAACGGGAATATCTTTTAACCACGGCACGCCGTTTCCCGCATCTGATCTTGTTTGTTTAGTTAAACCGGAGATGACAATAGTCTCTCCATCTTTTACAATCAATACCGTTTGCGTTTGTTTCTTGATAATATAAGGATCTCCTAAAGAGTCTTTCCTTGTCGAATCAATGTCATCCTTCTGCACGAAAATTGTCATTTTTAAATTATTACCGTCAATGACATGCGGCGTTATCTCCAGGCGCATAACCACATCTATAAAGTTGGTCGTGTAAGTTATAGAACCGCTTGTTGACTGAGTTGTCACATAGGGAACTCTTTCGCCGTTTTCTGTAAATGCTTTCTGGTTGTCCAAAGTTGTGATGGACGGACTGGAAAGAACTTTCAATAAAGTATCTGCCTGCAGAGCCTGCAGTTGTACTTCCAATAGATTGCCGTTAACCTTTCCGAATAACAAACCTAAAGAACCCATGACACTGGTGGATGTGGCTGTAGGGTCAATCGGAAAATTAACACCTAATCCTTTTCCTCCTAAACCTCCATTGGGAGAAACGCTGCCGCCGGTTACGATAAAATCGTTGTTGCCGGAAATATTAGTGCCTTTATTATATCCTCCCCACATGATTCCCAACTCTCTGGCCACGGTTTTTGTTGTTTCCACGATATTGGCTTTAATTAGAATCTGAGGAGTGGGTTTGTCTAACTTTTCAATAACAGGCAGCATTTTTTTCAGATCATCATGCGTAACGCAAAGAACCAGGGAATTGGTGTTCTCATCAATTTTAACCGAACCGCGCGCTTTTCCATCTTTATCTTTAGTCAGAAAATCCTGAAGCGTCTCCGCCAATTTCTTGGGATCGGCATAATCAATGCCTACCACCACAGGCTCCGAAAGCGGTTCAACCCACTGGATATCCCGTAACTGCACTTTTCTTTTTAATTCCTGATCGGCATCATCTACCGTCATCACCCTGATTATATTGCCTTCCCAGACATAAGATAAACCATATGTCCCTAATAATCCGGTAAATGCTTTATCCCAGGGAACTCCCCTGAAATCAACACTGATATCATTTTTAAGATCGTTTTTAATAAGAATATTTAAACCGACAGACTTGGCCATTGCTCTCAAAACCGCTTTGAGATCAGCCTGACGCATTGTTAAATTTATCGGCCCGTTGGGTAGTTTTTTCTCCGCTTTTTCAATCACTGCGGCGGATTGTTTCTCTACTGAAATTGCTGACTTATTCATTTCTCTGGATTTAGGAGAGTGCCCTTCAGAACTGTCGGCAAGCGTTGTCCATTTATCAAATAAAGGATCTTTTTTCTCGCTCTTGAATTCCTCGGCACAACCCAGGAAAAACATCAGCACTACGAAACAAAAACATAGCATTATGATATTTTTAGAGTATTTCAAATCGACAACCTCCAATTACAAATTTTATTCTTGTATGGGAATTTTGAGCATACTTCCCGTACGTTTATCGAAAATCAAAACTGTTGAAGGCGTAATTTGTTTTAATATGTAGCCTTCCTCTGCCAATTGTTCTCCTGTTCTATATTCAAAGCCGTTAATGACAGCCATTTTATTTTTTGCTGATTCTACATAGCCGGAATAAATTATTTTGGCCGCACTGCCGCCACTTTCCTTTTCCGTCCATGCCATATATAAATCTTTTTTCAAAAAAGGATTGTTCCCGCTGTCAATGCCTGCCCGCTTGACAACATATTTATCAAAATCAGACAACTTGTTTTTACTTACATCATTGGTCGTTTCGCTTATAAAGCCTTCAATTTTCACGGAATCGGGGCTGGTTTTAACTTGTTGTTTGCCTGCCCTGTGGGGAATCAGGTATGCATAAACCGCATACAAAACAAATAAGCCGGCAACAACTAAGATGATAATTTCCCTTGTTTTTAATTTAGCCATAAATACCTTTTGATTGACTACTTAAGCGCTATCCATACTTTCATTTTTAATTCCATGGAAACGGTACCCTGCTTATAACTGATTTCCTCAATTCTGTCCAAATATGGAACGGCTCCCAATTCGATAAGCATTTTTCGAAAATCGGCAAAATCCCCCTTCAGCACAATATTGTGCAAAAAGGATGTTGAGGAACCCGTCGATGTGCTCAAATCCGGCACAAAGGAAACAATGATTACCCCGGATTTCTTCGCTATCGCCTGGAAATCAGACTGGAACTTTCCTGCTTCTATACGGGGCACCGGCTTTTTCGCGGGATTGGGTAACACAAGAGAACCCGTATTCTTCACTTCATTAAGTAAAGAAGCGTAAAGAGGTCCCAAATCATTTTGCTGTTTAATTTGATATTTTAATTTTTCATTTTCCTTAACGTTGCCGGAAGTCTTCAGATATAAAGGAAACATGCCCGCTATAATAATAATGAGTATAATCCCGCCGTAAATTACTAAATATAAAAAACTGTTTTTGTTTACATCAACATTCATTTTACTCATCATTGCTTACCTGTCTTAGCGCTCAAAGCAAAATTGAGAACTTCACCTTTTTGGAAAGTGACAATGCTGTTTTTCTGTATCGATACCTTGCTGAACATTGGTGAATTTTCCAGCTTTATCACATATTGCGATAAATCCGAATCAAGCTTGTCCTTTTTATCAAAAATAATTCCCTCTATCGCGACACCATCGCCTGCCCCACCGGCTTCGTTTTTCGTCGCGACACTTTCCTCTGTTATTTTGAAACTGAGCAGACGTACATTTGACGGTGTAAGATCAGAAACTTCTCCAATCGCCGCAAGCCCCAGATACCTCTGGGCGTATTGACGGGCAATTGTGTTTTGCATCTTTGCCTTGTCAGCCATATCATGCACCGTTTCCGTAGATAATAACGGATTATATTGAGCGATTTCGCTTTCTAATTTTACCTTCTCTTCTTTAAGGCTGCTCAATTTGGAAACTTGATAAATTAATGTAACCATGCAAATAATCAAAGCTGCCAGAAAGGACAGAAAAATCAATCTGTCCATTCGTTTTGCATTTATCTCTCTATTTTTTTCGAGATAAGTAAAAATAACGTTAGGCGTGCGCCCGTTGTCCGACAGGGCAAAACCCAAAGCGGGAGACAATACAACACCTTCCTGAAGGCTTAAAGATTCCGTAGAGAGATAGGATGTCTGTTGCTTAAAAGGATCAAAAAATTCGATTTTTGTTCCTAATTGATCACTCATGTAAGCCAGAATGGAATTATCAACATTCACTGAACTGATAATGTATATCTTTTCAACTTTCTGGTATCCAATGGAAGATGTTTTTAAGGTCAAGTCCACCTGACGGGCTAATCTTTCCCATACGGGAGAAATCATCTCCAGAATTTCTTCTTTTTTTAAAGTGTAACGGGCATCCGAACCAGTCACTTTTTCCGAATCAGGACTGAGACTCCAAAGAATTTTTATTGCCTCATCATGTGTCAGTCTTACATTGCCTGTTTTCTCATAAACAGATGCGATGATTGCTTCCGCCATGCTGTTGCCGCTGCCCGTTTTGATGCCCCGGCTCATCACCAGATTATCTTTATCATAAACATCAATTCGGGAAAAATTATTGCCGATATACAAACTGGCAAAAATTTCCTCATTGACCGGCATCCATTCCGACCGGAAAATATTCTGAATGGCAAAAGGAACGGTCGTAATTCCGGCAAG
>JBEKJX010000104.1:0-9247 GCA_050011015.1 Smithella sp. | reverse complement strand
TTTGCCTCCGCCTCCGCAGCTTCCTTTTCAATACCTTCCCGAGTGGACGCTCCCTCCTTTTTCACTGTCATGAATTTAAGGATGCGGTCGTCAATTTTATAAGTTCTTTCAATTTCCGCGACGATAGCGCCATCACCGGCAAAATCTATAAGAAAATAATACCCGTCTTTTTGTTTTTTGATTTCATAGGCAAGATGTCTTTTACCCCATCTTTCTACTTTGGCAATAACACCTTTGCGGTCGGTAATGATTGTCTGGCTGCGGTCAATTAACGCGGTGATGTCGTCATCATTTAAATTAGCTATAACGATAGCTATAACTTCGTATCTTTGCAAAACTTTCTCCTTTCGGCTCTAAAGCCCATGATGTTCAAGGGCAAGGAGTCTTAAAATTAATAGAGGTGGCTTCTATCTCAAACTCAAACAGAAATCAAGAAGTTTTATTATTACCTGAATAATTTTAAAATCCATCAAAATAAGCCAAATAAGTAAAATAAATCAACAGTCATAACTAGTTTAAATTAGCCTTTTCTTGCCAGAATATGAGTTAAATTAGCAGCATCCGCCATTTTATGTCAAGGAAAATCCAATGAAGACAAGCGGTTACAGGTGTAATGAAAAAACAAAAAGAAGAGCATAATCAGCGTCTTGCTGAAAACAGGCAATATCACATTATTCTTTTTCTCTTTTAATTAACTGTCCGGCAAGGCGGGTAATCCGCCGGTAAAGGGGCAGAGAAGAATTTATTTTTCCAAGAGATTCGCGGGCGGCCTTCTCCCCGATCCTGACCAGATCTCCCGCCCGGCTGAAGTCCATCCAGTGAAGATCTCCCACCTGAGGACGGATAATCACATCCGCCTCCTTGATTTCGGAAGCTTCCAACGCGCTGGATGTAATTTCTCCGGCGCGATACAAAACATCCTTTCCCGTTTCTATATTGACGGATTCCGTCGGGACACGATCGACTATCACGGCAATGACAACATCGGCTCCGGCCTCACGTGTCGCGTGAATGGGAACGATGCTCGTAATGCCGCCGTCAGCCAGAAGCCAATCTCCATGCCGCACCGGCGCGACCGCTCCCGGAACCGAGCAACTCGCCAGCACCGCCTCACGAAGCGATCCCTCGGAAAAGACAATTTTATTACCGGTAATCAAATCAGTGGACACGGCACGAAAAGGAATTTTTGTTTCACGAATATCCATTTCCGGCACAAAAAAATTAATCATAGATTTAAAATCATTGAAGGGAAGTATAGACGGTTTGAAAAATGCCTGAGCAAACCAGTAGCGGTTCATTATATATGTTTTCGTCTTATTAAAGAAACTTTTGTTTTCCTCGGAAAACGTCATGCCGATTGATTTGATTGTTGAGGAGTTAAATTCGGGACTGCGCAGATAGGCTTCAATTTTATCCTGAATCTCCCGGGGGGACTGGCCGCTGGCATAGGCGCCCCCTATCAGCGATCCGGCGCTAGTTCCCACAATCACGTCAATATCGATACCTTCCTCTTTCAGAACATTGAGGACGCCAATATGGGAAAAGCCGCGGACACCGCCGCCGCCCAGGGCAAGACCAACTTTTTTCCCAGTCCATCTCATAATATGCCCGTTACCATTTATCTGACTGACACTGATCAGTTCAAGTCCGCACCGATCGTGATTTTTATTTTCATTCCGACCGCAGGGAGAAATCTTCTTCCATTGATAAGCTCAAATCCAAATTTATTGCAACTTTTTTCAACGCCGCTCCTGTATGTCAATCCGAATCAGCCGCCTGCAGGTGAGAAATCTTAAGATTATTACAGGCTCCTTTCTCCCGTCTCCGATTTCAACCGCAGTTTTTCCAGCAGCCTGCCCGCGTGCGGAGCAACAGCATGAAAGTCTTTCAGTTTTCCACAGGCGTAATCAGCACACACCGCGCAGGTGCTCACTTTTCTATCCATGCCGCAGACTCTAATCGCACAGGAACGGCAGTGACTAAACAACCGTCCGCCTCTCGAAAGACAACCGTCACAATTGGCATCCTGAGGTTTAATATCCATCCCATATTGCTCTGACCATAGCTTGGCGACACCTTCTCTGGCCTTATCATCATCGGCCTGTGTGGCCAGATAGACCGGACATTTTGAACAAATGATTCCGCAATACGCTATCATCGTTTCCATCATTATTTCCTCCTTATATTTTCTATCACATCTAAAAATATAAATTTGATATTGAGAAAAACGTCTGATATTTTTTGCCAATCAAAATTAAGATGCGCCTTTAGCCGTATATCGATAAAATTACCCCATAATGCCCTCTTCCGCAAAACTATAAAAAGTATCATCGCCGATAATGATGTGATCCAGCACTTTTATTTCCATGAGTTTGCCCGCTGCGGTCATTTCCTGCGTAAATTTTTTATCCTCGGGGCTGGGCAATATGTTCGCGCTGGGATGGTTGTGAAGGCAGATGATTGCCGCCGCAAATTTTTGCAGTGCCGCGTGCATGATTTCGCGCACAATTGGCATGGCATGGTTGACCGTGCCGGTTACGGCATCGCTTATCTCAATTATTTTGTTGTTGCTGTTGAGATAGATAACTTTGAAAACTTCCGTCTTGAGATCGCGCATTTGCGGCATGATGATATTGACTATATCCCTGGCAGCGATAATCTTTTGCTTGCTCTTGAGAATTTCAACTTCACGGAAACGCCGCCCGATTTCGAGAGCGGCTTGAATTTGCGCGATTTTTGCCGGGCCCAATCCCTTAAACTCTTTCCATTCGCGCATATCCGTGTGGTTCATATTGCGGAAGGTGCCGAACTTATCAATAATCCGGCGCGCCAGATCAATGGCGCTCACACCTTTTACTCCGGTGCGCAAAAGGATTGCCAGAAGCTCTGAATTGCTCAACGCTCCAGAGCCTTTCTTGAGCAGCTTTTCCCTTGGGCGGTCGTCAGCGGGCCATGATTTTATTCCGGATTTTTTATTTTTTTCGGTCACCATAACTTTATTCCCTTCGATCACTTATCTGCCGGAACCCTGCCTGCAAGACTCTTTTCGGAAATGACACAGAGGAAGATCACCATCCATAAATCCTTTCTATCCATGAAGGGAAGTAAACTGACAAGTCTTTATTTCCCTCACTAAAATGACTATCGGAGAAAAAGAAAATACACAGCGCATCATTACTTGTTTTTACGCATGGAAGCCAATTTTATTTGGAGGTCATCTATACGCTGATGATTGTCATCGGACCCGATGTAGGAACGGAAGAGCCATTCCTGCTGACGCATTGCCTGATCCAGGCTGGAATTCAGGAGCAAATGAGTCAGTTGTTTTGTTTCTTTGAGACAGCCGCGATCATATGTCGCCATTTCACGGGCAATGACCCCAACCTCCTCCAGAAGTTTTCCTTCGGGAAAGATGCGTGAAATGTATCCCATCCGCAACGCCTCCTGGGCGTTCCAGATACGTCCTGTCAGAGCCGATTCCATGGCATTGCTCAGGCCGATTATGCGCCAAAGGGGATCCATGGTGGGATTCAACGAAAGGACAATCTCGCGTTGTCCGAACCGGGCACGCTCGGAGGCATAGCGAATATCGCACATCATGGTAAGATCAAA
Organism: Smithella sp.; assembly: GCA_050011015.1. Taxonomy (GTDB): domain Bacteria; phylum Desulfobacterota; class Syntrophia; order Syntrophales; family Smithellaceae; genus Smithella. The sequence goes on along the minus strand of JBEKJX010000104.1, from coordinate 5,635 downwards.
CCCTCCGGCTATGGCCGGTCCGCCTACCGCACAGATAACCGGTTGTTCGCAGAACATTACCGAGCGATAAGCGCGGTGAAACATTGCCGTGTAGTTTTCATTATTCACCTTTTGGAGGGTGCGTATATAAGTGAGATCAAACCCTGCCGAAAAATAACGCTCGCCGCCCGTAAACACAACGACATGCACGTCCTGTCGGTGCGAGAGATCAGTGAACATGGCCTCGACTTCTTCCAACACCTGAGGCGCCAGAGAATTACCCTTGTCCGGACGGTTTATGGTAACAGTGGCCACCCTATCTTCAATGGAAAGTTGCAGATATTGCGTTTCCATAATTCATACACTCCTTCCGCAGTCATTTCTTTTTTTTAATTGTTTTGTCAATATGAACTGATTTCTTCTTTTTCATCGAAGCAACAGGATTCCTCTTCTTTCGCAGTGATTTGATTCTTTTTTTCTTCTCGACCGGCTCCAGAGCCAACCTTACCACATCCATCATATCCTTGAGGAATTTAAATGAAATGCTTTTTTGCACATTTGCAGGAATATCTTCAATATCCTTGCGGTTCCACTCGGGCAGCAGGATGGTTCTGATTCCTGCCCGGTAAGCCGCCAGAACTTTTTCCTTGATGCCGCCAACCGGAAGCACAGCGCCACGTAGCGTGATTTCTCCGGTCATAGCCAGATGCTTTTTAACCTTGCGATTGGTCAGAAGAGACATAAGCGCCGTCAACATCGTAACTCCCGCCGACGGACCATCCTTTGGAATCGCGCCCGCCGGTACATGGATGTGAATATCCAACTCGTCAAAGAATTCCGGTTTCACGCCCAGATCTCCGGCATTGGCACGGATAAAACTCAGCGCCGCCGCCGCCGACTCTTTCATGACATCGCCCAGTTGTCCGGTAAGTGTGAGCCCTTTCTTGCCCTTCATGGCCGTCGCTTCAATAAAAAGCATGTCTCCGCCAACAGGCGTCCAGGCCAGGCCTATGGCAATGCCGGGTTTTGTAATACGCGCGTCAGTATCAGTCAAAACACGCACCGTCCCCAGATACCTGGGAATATCTTTATCCATCAGTGTTTTGGATTTTATGATATTCTCGGCAATCTGAGCCGCCACGCCACGGCAAGCATTGGCAATTTCCCTTTCCAAATTGCGCACGCCCGCTTCGCGCGTGTAACCGGTAATGATTTTGTTGAGCGCGTTGGTGGTTAATTTAAACTGTGCGGCGGTCAGACCGTTTTCCGTCAATTGCCGCGGAATTAAATATCGCTCGGCAATTTTAACTTTTTCTTCCTGAGTGTAACCGGTCAACTCAATAACCTCCAGTCTGTCGAGCAGCGCAGGAGGAATGGGATCCATTATATTGGCCGTAGTGATAAACATTACATGTGACAGATCAAACGGCACATCCAGATAATGATCTGAAAATGTATTGTTCTGTTGCGGATCTAAAACCTCCAACAAAGCCGATGAGGGATCGCCGCGAAAATCGCTGCCGACCTTATCTATTTCATCGAGCATGAACACGGGATTGTTCGATTCCGCGCGCCGCAGACCCTGAATAATCCTTCCGGGCAAAGCGCCGATATATGTTCGGCGATGACCGCGAATTTCCGCTTCATCGCGCACACCGCCCAGTGATAATCGGACAAATTTGCGGCCGAGAGCGCGGGCTATGGAATGTCCCAGCGATGTTTTTCCAGTGCCGGGAGGTCCCACAAAGCAGAGAATCGGTCCCTTGGAATCCGGTTTGAGTTTGCGCACGGATAGATATTCGATGATGCGTTTCTTGGGTTTGGCCAAACCATAATGATCTTCATCCAGAATCTGGCGCGCTTTGGCGATATCCAGATTATCCGCGGTGGACTCGTTCCAGGGGAGCGCTGTCATCCAGTCAAGATAGGTTGAAGATACCGTGTATTCCGCCGAAGACGGACTCATGATGGACAACCGCTGCAGTTCTCTTAACGCTTCTTTTCTGGCTTCTTCAGGCAGGTTTTTCTCCATGATTTTTTTGCGGTATTCTTCCGTTTCCACCACGTTTTCATCAGCTTCGCCCAGTTCCTGCCTGATGGCTTTCATCTGTTGGCGCAGATAATAATCACGCTGGCTTTTGTCAATGTCATCCTTCACTTTGCTCTCTATTTTATTTCCCAGTTCGAGAACTTCCATCTGGTGATTAACCAGACGGGTCAGCTCTTTAAGGCGTTCTTTCACATCGGCAATGTCCAGCACTTTTTGTTTTTCTTCCAATGGCGCATTGATAATTGAAGCGATTAAATCGGCCAGAGTGCCCGCTTCGGCAATAGATTTGGCCATAGGGCCAAACTCCGGCGGCAAAAAAGGCGAGAGTCTTAATATGCGGTCAAATAACGACAGCAGGTTGGACATCAACGCTTCCGTTTCCAGATCCTTGACATCCTTCTCCTCAATCAATTTAATGCGCGCCTGCTGATAGGGTTTGCCTTCAATAATTTCTTCTATCGAAAAACGGCTGACACCCTGTAAAAGCATCTGCGTGTGATTGTCCGCGGTTTTAGCCATCTTCATAATCACAGCACAAGTGCCCACCTGATGCAGATCGTCTTTCTTATATTGTTTCGGTTTATCCGGTTCTTTTTTAGACATGATGAGACCAATCAAGCGATCTCCGGTCATAGCTTCATCCACCAGCGTCGAAGCGTTTCCGGTGACCTCAAGTGGAATCACGGTTTTGGGAAACACGATCACATTATGTAACGGAAGAATGGGAATCACTTCCGGGATATTAAAAGTATTTTTATTTTCTGAGACGTTTTGTTCCGTCATGATTACCTCCGGGTATAGTCGTCAGGAAAGAATCAGTTGTAATTCTCTATTTTTTCGAACCGATTGACACGCGATGCGATTTACTGGCCGGCAGCTTATTCATCCTCACCATCAAAATGCCGTCGGCGTAAGAAGCCACTGCTGACTTCGCATCAATCGGCGCGGGCAGGACGATGTGCCTCTCGAAATGTCCATGCAGAATTTCCGCCTGACAGTAATGCGCGTTATGTAACAGATGAATCGCTTTGCGAATTCCGGCAATTTTAATTTGTTTCCTGTTTACCTCAATATGCAAATCTTCCTTGTTGAGTCCCGCCATATCAGCCAGCACTATAACTTCGTCGACCGATTCGTAAACATCAACATTAGGACGCCAGATGCATTCGTAATTCTTGAAGGCCGGCCGCACCAGATGAAAAATTTCATCCGCGACTTTCTGAAACTCATCCTCAAAATTACTGCTGAAATTAATTTTTATGTAAGTCATTTCCGCCGCCTCTTGAATCAGTTTTTATCGTTGGTAATATAATAACTTTATGACGACTTGTAAATACCGTTTTAAGAAATATTTACACTTTAAATAAATTTAATATTTGAGCGGTATTTGTCATGAATTAACCTGTACTACCCCTCATTTTAACATTTCCCCCTCCACAAAGTATTCTAAAACGACAATTCCGCCTTCTTAGTCAAGTGGCACGATTTACCTGTTGTAGCGGGCAACAATGCTGTCAATCGTTGCCGGGTTCGCTTCACTGGCTGTTGTGACCAAATCGGTTATTTCATCAATCATCTTTTTGTTATCCTTTAAATTTTCTACGACTTTTTTATCGGCGACTATTTTTTCAACGTACTTGGAACAAACATCCTTTGCCGTCTTTTCGACAGCCTCATATGCCCCGCCTGATAACGCTATTTGTTTAATGCCTTCGTTTTCGGCGGCTATTATTGCCTCCAGCGCAGCTTTATCCTTGACCACTCTCATCAGGTTCCTGCTGAATATTTTCCTCACAATGGTTTCATTTGTGGAACGAGCATTGATTTGCCGCTCCTCTTCCGAATTCTTTGCAGCATCGGCATATTTACTGTTCGCAACCATTTTTATCAATTTTTTCAGTGTTTTGGCCGGATAGTCTTTCATGACTGAATAGGCAAGCGCCTTGGGTATATCTCCGGCCGGATCAACTTTCAGCTTGTATATGAATTTCGTTTTGTTTCTTCCGAGATATTCCATTTTATACATGCCATTCATAATAGTTATCCTGACTCGATTTTTTTCCACCGGAATTTTAACGTCATCAGTGCAGAAGAAACTTACTATCGCGTTGCCATTTTCATAATCATATACGGCTTCGTCTTTCAGAATAATATCCCTCTGCTGAATTAAGAAAGGATGCAGAATTAAATACGTAACAAAAGTATTGCGGTCATATTTCTTTTCTATCTGCGCGCTGGCGCAATCGGGAATCCACTGAACAAATTCCGGCACATCGCGCAGAACTTCTCCGATAACCTCCATTTTGGCGTCTATCGTCGTAACCGCGATATACTCCTTGAGATTAGTTCCCAAAACAGAACGCTCGTATGACTTGATGCCATCGCTGTCTTTAAATTTTGTCCATTCACCGGCCGTGTGGGCAAACCCCGTCAGCCCGAAACCAAAGAAAAATAATGCAATAACCATAATAATGTTCTTCTTCATGCAAGACATCCTCCTGATCGTTTGTTATAATTTAATTAAAGTTCCTTTTTAATACATTCATAAAATAATTTACTCGAAAATGCCTCTGAGAGCATTTTTCGAGAATATTCGCGCCAGGCTTTATTACATGACTTCTTTAAGCCACGCAGTTATCGGAGGAACAACCTCATCTACGTTATTGGTCATAACCAGGTGTTCTGTGTTTTTAAAGAACAGGTATTTCTTTTTGCACGTCAAACGGTTGAAAATATTCTCAACATAAGCCTGAGGGAATATGGAATCTTTTTCGGCGTGAATGAGCATAATGGGTACCGTAATTTTCTCCACCGGTTTAGCAAGATCGGTGTGCATCAGTGAACCCAGCGCCCGGAAGGTAATCCAGGTAACGGCAAGAGGATCTCTGTTGATAAGCGTCAGGGCATCTGTACCGCTTCTGGTTTTTTCCCTGGAAAGATCCAGATATAGAGTAATGGGAATTGAATAGTTTTTGTACACATTTGCCATAAACTCGGCAAGGGGAACCATAAACTGAGGCGGCCTTACTTTAGAAAGCACCAGATTGTCTTTCCCGTTGAGGTCGGCAATATTGTGGCACACGGCCGCCGCGATGGAATTATCGCGAGCCGCCGCGTAAAATGCCACCATACCGCCCTGACTGCTTCCGGCAAGAGCGATTTTACCGCCAAACCGCTCCCGCGCGTATTTCGCTACAGCAAGCGTGTCATCAACAATTTCATTAATGGTATAATCCCCCCGGCGACCGCTGCTTAGACCGTGACCGCGCGGATCAAAGCCGACGACATTAAATCCCTGAAGATACATTTTATACATAAATTCAATATAAAATTTGGCATAAACCGCTGTACCGGGAATGAATACAATAGTCGGCGCGTTTTTTCCCGCGGAAAAAACATCAAGGTGAAGCTTGATGCCATTGGCTTCAATATATGTCTCTGTGAACGAATTACGATCTATATTGATTTTCTCGTTTTTCAATAAATTATCAAAAGAAGCCTGCAACACAGCTTCATCGGGAAGTTTCTTATTCATAAATATTTGGCTGGCCGTGTACCATGAAACATGAAAAACAACTGCGATCAAAACGATAATAAAAATGATTT
>JBEKJX010000103.1:0-9347 GCA_050011015.1 Smithella sp. | reverse complement strand
GCCATGATGTCCTATCGTCCATACCGGCCTGCTTTGGGACAGGAGATTGCGCTCGCGGAAATAGAAAGTAACGCGGGAATCCTCTATGACCGCAGAGCGGTGGAGGCGAGCTTAAAGTTGTTCCGGGAGAAAGGCTACCAGATTACATGAGGGTGTAAAACCATGATAATAGACTGCCATTATCATATGGATGAGCGCATGTTAAAGACCGATGATCTCATTGCCAGAATGGATGAAACCGGCGTAGAGAGGATAGCTCTCATAGCCAGTCTTTGCGATCCGCTGCCTGAAACACCGCCGATTGTTATCAGGATACTTCAATTTCTTCTTACGCACAGCTCTCTCAGACCTATAGGTAAGGCATTGGCGGCAAATTTTACAGATGACGGGTCTATTAATATTCTTGGAAAGATATATAAAATTTATCCGGATCCCGACAATGAAGCAGTATTTAAAACAATCGAAAATCATCCGGACAAATTTTACGGATGGATTTTTGTAAATCCCCGCGGGAAAAATAATCCCTTAAATGAAATCAGTACATGGGCCAAATCACCCGGTTTTATCGGAATCAAGGCGCATCCCTTCTGGCACCGGTATAATCCCTCCGAATTGCTGCCCGCAGCCGAGCAGGCAGTCCGGCTTAATAAACCGCTTCTTCTCCACCTGGGGTTTAATGAACATGGAGATATTCTGGAACTTATCAATAAATTACCGGATTTAAAGCTTCTTCTCGCGCATGCCGCGTTTCCCTGCTACTCCGATACATGGAAAATAATCAAAGAGAAGAAAAACATTTGCGTTGATCTTTCAGCCACGGCTTATGTGGGTAAAAAAATCACCAGAGATGTGGTTGACTACCTTGGCGTGGACAGGTGCTTTTACGGCACTGATGGCCCCTTTGGCCCACTTGCCGCCGATGAAAAGTTCGATTACGGATATCTAAAAAGAAGAATTGAAAAGCTGTTCTTGTCAGAGAACACGCAGAAATTGCTTTTAGGTGAAAACTTCGCCAGATTTGCGGGAATATAAGCACCTGAACGCCGGAGTAAAATTAAAAGCAATCCGGTACCATTTCTAAATTAAAAATGATAATGAGGCAATGAGGCTGATGTGATCAGCCCTAATACCGTAACTCACCGGTTTTATTCATAATTGGCATAATAATATGGATGATTTAATTTGTCGGGAATGCCCCAATGGCTGCAATCTAACGCTTGAATGGGAGGATTCGGAAAATGTTTTTATCGCCGGGAATAAATGCGCCAGCGGCGTTATCTACGCGGCCCGAGTAATCTGCAAAGATAAAAAGGCGTACGTTCACGCCAGATCGGAAACTCCTTTATTCAGTAAAGAAACTCTTAAAGCCGTAGCCGGGCTCTGGCAGGTGCGCCTTAAAAAATTACATTATAATATTTCCGTTCAGGGAAGTCCCGAGCGTTCGGTTTTTCGCGTTGTTCTGGAAGATAGAAATGGCAGCTTTTTTGTGCTGGAGCAGGTGTCTCCAAAATCCCTCGAGCTTAAACGGCAGATTGCCACGACTGTTGATTTTTTATCGAAGAAAAATCTCGCGCATATTCAATCATATTTAGCGAATGAAAAAGGGGAACATGTCATCAAATATAAAAACAATTTCTGGCAAATGATTCCTTTCGTCCATGGTGTCTCGCTTGACCGGCAAAAATACATGTATGAAAAATGGCGCGGCCGCGCGCTGGCTGATTTTCTTATCGAGTTGAGCCGTAAATCGCAAAACCTGCCTTTTTCTGATTACCGCAAGATTTTCTCGCTCAAGGATTATATATACAAACTAATTTGCGAAATAAATCATTACAATAAAAACATCAAAGATGAGATTAAAGAGATCGCCGGTTTCCTGGAAAAAGATTTTATGCCCGCGTATGAAAAAATGCCCGTTGCCTTTTGTCACGGTGATTATCATCCGATGAATGTTATCTGGTCGTCCGATGATATTCAATGCATAATTGATTGGGAATTTTCGGGCTATAAACGGGAGATTTATGACACGGCTAACTTAATCGGCTGTGTCGGAGTTGAAGATCCCCAAAGTCTCACGGGTGAGCTCGTTAAATGTTTTATTTCCGATCTGAAGACGGCCCAAATTATCTCTAAAACAAGCTGGAAATATCTGGTGGAATTTGTTGTCGCGCTTCGCTTTGCCTGGCTTTCCGAATGGCTGCGCCGAAAAGACACGGAAATGATCGGCCTGGAATTGGATTATATGCGACTGTTAATCGAAAATAAAAAAAGTTTACAAAAAGCATGGCTGTGATCAAAAGCGGCGCGACGTTTCATTATTGCCAAGACAGGGGAAATGTTACCGGATTCCCGCCACAAAATTATCCTGGCACACGAACACAAAAATAATTATATACGCGCTTTTTGCGATCCGGTTACAGTATAAATTTTAATCTTTCTCCTTTAAATCCGCTAAAGGAGTAAAAGGTATGTTTAATTCATAGATACCCCTGGATAGAACAGTCTGAACAGGGAAGGGCGATTTTTCATACACTTTCAGCATTGCTTTATTGCTTGCTAGCACATCGGCAGTAAATCCCTTAACTCCCTCCTCGCGGGCTGTGCGAATCAATAATTCAAAAAGATACGAAGCGATGCCTTTGTTATGATACTCTTCGTCAACAATAAATGCCGTGTCGGCAAAGCTATCCTGCTTTGTCCGGGCGTAACGCGCCTCGGCAATGATTTTTTCGGTGCCGGCAACCTCGACAATTCCCACAATAGACATGACCAGATTGTAATTCACATTAACATATTCCTGCATTTTTTTATGGGGCATTGTCTTTATGGAAGTGAAATACCGGGAATAGACCGCCTGATCCGAAAACCGGTAAAATAACAGGCGCATCTGATCTTCATCAGAAGGTTTAATCGGCCGGAAAGAAACCTTAAGACCATCCTTGAATTCACGGGAACAGCATACCTTGGAGGGAAAAAGAGATCCTGCTTCGGGGAAATAAATCTGGTCGGCGTAAAGCAATTTTTCTTCTTTGGCCTTTCTGACCAGTTCCGCCCGATCTTCGGGATGCGCAATGTCAATCAGCGCCTGTGCACGCTCCCGCATCGTTTTTCCCATAAGATAGGCCACGCCATATTCCGTCACGACCAAATCCAAGGATTCACGGTTGGTGAACTGAAAAGGCAGATTGTCTACAGATAGAACAATATTCGGCATACCCTTCAGGTTACGGCTGGGAAGGCCAAAAATTGTCCGTCCTTTTTTCGAAAGTGCCGCGCCCATAAAGAGCTCCTGCACATTTCCCGGACCGGCAGTGATATCTCCCTTGCCTGTATGCAGGGCGACATTTCCGGTGAGATCAATTTTTCTTGCCGGAAGAATGGCTATCATCTTATCATTGCTGCCGATCACCTTCGGATCGGTAATCACGTCTTCCGGCTGAAATTCGACAAGCGGATTGTGATCCAGCCACTGCATCAGTTTTTCACTGCCCAGCAGATATGACGCGGAACACTTGCCGCGAAAGACCCCTTTGAGCCGGTTAGTTACAGCGCCGCTTTTTACAAGATCCATCAAAGCATCGGTGAAAAAAGGGGAATGAATTCCCAGATTTTTTTTTGAAGCCAACTGTACGGCCAGGGCTTCATAAAGACGCCCGATGCCGAGAGATATACAGCTTCCGTCTTCAATTATATTGGCAATGTTCGCGGCTATTTTCAGAAAAACATCCTCCACCGGCCATCGGGGTATATAAAGCGGAGACTCTGTCGACTCGACAAAATAGTTGAATTCATCCATATGAACCAAAGTGTCACCCATGACCCGCGGAGCATGGGCATTAACTTCACCGACGACGAGATTTGCCGCCTCCATTGCCTGTCTTTCCACATCCACTCCGAGTAAACAGGCGTAACCGTTGTCATCCGGCGGCGATATCTGAATGAAGGTTGCGTCAATGTGGATAGCTCCGGATTTGAATAAACTTGGAATACGTGAAAATCTGCTGGGAATAAGATCTATTCTGCCCGCGCTTATGGCGTCGGAAGCAATCCAACCGGAAAAAAAAGTCTTCAGCCGGAATTTCCGTGAATATCTTTCATCAATGGGTATCGTATCCCCAATGCTCACCAGTTGAATCAATTCCAGATCCTGCAGGTTACTTTCTTCTGAAGCCATGAGATGCTTCACCAGCGTCCTCGGTTCTGCCATGCCCGTACCGAGGAAAATGGCCATACCCGGCTCGATTTTAGAAAGAACTTCCCCCGGAGAAATGACTTTATACTTCCACATAATTTTACCTTTTTTATCTGTATGGTTTAATTTTATAGTTTTACGTTATCTTTATAAAACGTCATCGCGTCAAAGTGTTTGACGCAAGAAATGAATTCACCTCGAATTAAGCTGATACCCTTTTGCATTCAAAGGATAACGAGGCAGCCAAGAGGAGGCTCCATACACGTATTACTAAATACGTTAAGGAAACCAACGAAACGGCCAGCAAAGTCAGCCAATGACCAAAAGCGCATCACGCAGGGAAGCGCACAATAAATAAGCAGCTTTACCTTACCGGTAAGGTATTGTTAATTATATGGAGATGACCTCAAAGAGTCAAGAGAATAAAGCCCCCCAACAGTGTCTATACGTATTCTGTATATAATTTAATACAGTAAATATGCGATATCAAACCTTTAATGAATAATGATCCTTTAACAATTTTCTCTTTGAATTCAGCATAAAACAGCAACATGGACAGACAAGACTGGCAGGAAAAAGGGAATTTAATAATCGCGGGCTGAGGATAGCAGAAAATGACCGCAAGCCGGTGATTTGCGCATCAGGATAATCAGCACATCTGATTATCCTGACTTAAGTTATCGGGCAAACAATTTTTACCGGCATTCCGGACAAACTGTCAGTTCGTTTAAGGGAACTCCTGTTTTTTTGCTGATGAATTTTAATTGATCCACCGGCGCGAAATATTTGCCGCATTTATCGCAGGTCTGCATCTTGAAGGTGCGTCCCCAGATTTTACGTTTGTCGCCGGTGGAAGTCATTTCTATATGATTGGTGGGGCAAACATACACGCATGCGCCGCAACCGATGCAGACGTCCGATTTTTCATTATATGGAGTGCCGACGGTTTTATGAGAACCGCGGGCAAAAAGACCAATAGCGCTCACGCCGACAACTTCTTCGCAAACGCGCACGCAGGAACGGCACAAAATACATTTACCTTTATCAGAATCGGCGACAAAGCGGGCCTGCGGCTCGACGCCTATTTCTTTAGCCAGCTTCTTCAGCACATCGGAGTTGGGACAGCGCGCCAGCAATAAGTCCATAACCAGGCGGCGGACATTCAGCACCCTCTCACTTTTGGTATCTACTATCAGGCCTTCTTCGGCGGCATAAAGACAGGAGGTGACTATTCTGGTTCTATTTCCTTTTTTAATCTCCACTACGCAAAGTCTGCATGCGCCGGAACGCGAAACGGCCTCATGCGCGCACAGAGTGGGAATCGAAATGCCCGCGTTTCGTATTGCTTCCAGAAGCGCCGTGCCTTCAGGAGTCGATATATTTTTTCCGTCAACAGTCAAATTTACCATGATTTGTTCTACCTCTATTTCACGTTGATTGCGTCAAATTTGCAGCTTTCGATACAAGCGCCGCAACGGGTGCATTTGTTATCATCAATTGTATGGGGCTTCTTCTTCTCGCCGCTGGTTGCCTGCGTGGGACATACTTTAATACACATACCGCAACCGGTGCACTTTTCCGGATCAATGCTGTAGGTAATGAGCGCTTTGCAAACACCCGCCGGACAGCGGTGATCTTTAATATGCACGTCATACTCTTCCCGGAAATATTTGATGGTACTCAATACCGGATTGGGAGCGCTTCCGCCCAGCGCGCATAAAGAGCCGTCCGCGACACCCTGCGAGATTTTTTCCAGAAGCTCTATATCGCCTGCTGTGCCTTTACCCGCGCAGATGTCTTCAAGAATTTCTCTCATGCGGCGGACTCCTTCACGGCAGGGAACACACTTGCCGCAGGATTCTTCCTGCAAAAAAGCCAGAAAATATTTCGCCACATCAACCATGCAGGAGCGGTCGTCCATGACGATCATGCCGCCTGAACCCATCATAGATCCGACTTCATAGAGTTTATCAAAATCCACGGGTAAATCGAGAAGGTTCTCCGGAATACAGCCGCCCGACGGTCCGCCGGTCTGCACGGCCTTGAATTTCCTGCCGTTGGGAATGCCGCCGCCTATGTCATAGATAATTTCACGCAGCTTCATGCCCATGGGAACTTCCACAAGTCCCGTGTTGTTGATCTTGCCCACCAGCGAGAATATCTTGGTTCCTTTGCTTTTTTCCGTGCCGATGGAAGCATACCAGTCGGCACCTTTGTTGATAATCAAAGGAACGTTGGCCCATGTCTCCACGTTGTTGAGCACGGTGGGTTTGTCCCATAGACCCTTTTCTACGGCGTGAACGTACTTGGCGCGTGGTTCGCCGGCGCGTCCTTCGATAGAGGCAAAAAGCGCAGAAGATTCGCCGCAGACAAAGGCTCCTCCACCCTTGTTGATGGAAATATCAAAACTGAAACTACTGCCCAGAATATTTTTCCCCAATAGGCCGGCTTCCCTGGCGCTCTCGATGGCCATCGTCAGGTGAACAACCGCCAGTGGATATTCGTTGCGCACATAGATATATCCTTGAGAAGCGCCAATAGCGTAAGCGCCGATAATCATACCCTCGACGACACTGTGGGGATTTCCTTCCATAAGAGAGCGATCCATATAGGCTCCGGGATCTCCCTCGTCGCCATTGGCAATGACGTATTTGGGCGAGCCGTGCGCCTTGCGGCAGCCCTCCCATTTTGTTGCGGCCATAAATCCGCCGCCGCCGCGTCCACGAAGAGCAGCCTTTTTAACTTCATCAATAACCCCTTCCGGACTCATTTCGCTCAAAGCTTTGGCCAGAGCAGTGTAACCGCCAATGGCCAGATATGATTCAATCAGCGTGGGATCGATAATTCCGTTGGAACCGAAAACCAGACGTTTCTGTTTTTTGTAAAAAGGCACGTCTTCTTCTTTCATAACCGTTTCGGAAGTTGCCGGGTCACGGTAGAGAAGTTTTTCAACTACTTCGACCTGCATCACGGTCTTGGTGACGATATCGGCGACATCTTTTTCTCCGACGCGCTGATAAAAAATCTTCTGCGGATGAACAACAACCAGGGGACCCTTTTCACAGAAACCGAAACAACCGGTCGCCCGGACTTCCACATCGATATTTTGTTTTTTAATTTCGGCTTCCAGTTCTTCCTTGACTTTGATGCAGCCGTAACCGCGACAGCCGGTGCCGGCGCAGATCGTGACCAGTTTTTTGTTCGGGTCATAGTTCTTTTTCAGGTCTTCCTGAACTTGGCGCAAGGCCTGTGCGTTGGATATTTTTATCATGATTGCTGCGCCCCCTCTTTTTTGAGCTTGTCGATAATTTTATCAACTTTGTTCATTGTCATCTGGCCGTGATATTCCGCGTCAATAACCACAACAGGACCTAACGCGCACGCACCCACGCAATTGACGGTTTCCAGAGAAAATTTATGGTCGGAAGTCGTCTCGCCCGGTTTAATGCCCAGAGTTCGCTCCATTTTATCCTGAATGGACGCCGCGCCGCGCACGTGACAGGCCGTTCCCATACAAATTTTACAAATATGCTCGCCGCGCGGTTTCAGACTGAAGGCGTTGTAAAACGTGGCGACTTCGTAAACACGGCTAAAGGGAATGTCCAGATATTTTCCCGCGGCCTTTAACGCTTCCTTGGGAAGATAATTTAATGTGCCCTGAATATCCTGCAACACGGCAATCAAAGCACTTTTATCGCGGCCGTGTTTTTTAACGATTTCTTTTGTTGTTGCTGCAACATTGCTAGCTTTCGTCATGCTTTTTTCACCTCGGTATTCTTTTAAATCTCTCTTTTACTCATTGCCTATCTTGAGAACTTTTGCTTTTTCCGTCAGTTTCTTAAATTCAGTGGTTACTTTTCCCTGAATCACGTCAATTTCATCAGCGCTCAGGTGGCGGAAACGCCCCTGTCCCTTGAAGTAATCTTTAATAGGTTTGAGTTTTTTCGGCATATCCGGCGAAAGACGATAATGCCCGTTTTCCACTTCATACAAAGGAAACACTCCCGTTTCCACGGCCAGTCGTCCCATGGAAATCGCCATGTGCGATGGACAGCGCCAACCGGTCGGACATACGGAAAAACAGTGAATATAAGAAGGTCCCTTGATACTTTTGGCCTTTTCGATCTTGCGGATGAAATCCAGCGGATAGCTGGGGCAGGCGGTGGCTACATAGGGTATCTCATGGGCAACCATGATTTCGGGCATGTTCTTTTTCCATGTCTTTTGGCCGGAACTGACTTTTCCCGCCGGAGCGGTGGTGGTGGACGCGCCCATAGGCGTGCCGCTGGAGCGCTGGATGCCCGTGTTCATATAGGCTTCGTTATCAAAGCAGACATAAATCATGTCATGACCGCGTTCCATCGCACCGGAAAGAGCCTGAAACCCGATGTCCATGGTGCCGCCGTCACCGGCCATGCCGACGACTTTAATATAACGGTCGTCAATCTTACCTTTTTTGCGTAGCGCTTTGAGGCCAGCTTCAATTCCGGACGCTACGGCAGCGGCATTTTCAAACGCGACGTGAACCCAGGGAACCTCCCAGGCGGTGGTTGGAAACTGACTTGATATGATTTCCATACAACCGGTTGCTGAGGCAATCACGGTGTTTTCACCAAGCCCTTTGCACATCATCCGTACGGCCAACGCTTCGGCACAGCCGGAGCAGGCGCGATGGCCGCTGGAAAATAATTCTTTCTTATTAATCAGACGCGGGGCATATAAATCAAAATTTTCTACGATATTCATTATTCTCTCACTCCCCAAAATTCATAGGTGTCCACCGCTTTGCCGGTATCCGCCAGAACTTTTTCAAACATGCCTATAAAATCATTTACCGGTACATCGCGTCCACCCAGTCCGTAAATGTAATCATAAATCGCGGGGCGGTGAGCTTCCGCATATAAAGCTGATTTGATCTCCGAAAATACGGGACCACCGGGACCGCCGAACGAAACGGCGCGGTCGGTCACAATCAGTTTCTTCGCGTTTTTCACCGCGGCTTTAATTTCCTCAAACGGGAATGGACGCCATAATCTTAATTTTATAAGCCCTGCTTTGATTCCTTTGGCGCGAAGCTCGTCAATCGCCATTTGAGCTGTCTCGCCCATCGAACCCATTGTCAGCATCAGAACGTCCGCATCGTCAGCCATGTAAG
>JBEKJX010000102.1:0-9362 GCA_050011015.1 Smithella sp. | reverse complement strand
GCCAGAATAGCGAGAGTATATATGACAAACGTATACTTATTTATTAATCCGATTCCTATAATTAATCCTAAAAACAACCAGTATTTTTTTTTATGATCCTGAATAATTATAAGTAATATAAGAATACAAACTGTTAATAAGAACGGTTCTAAAAAGATCTTTGAATAAATACTGTCCATTAAAAGATAAACAGGCATTATCGAAAATGCAACACCAGCCATCACTTGAGCAAATTTTTTACCTCCTAATCTTTTTGTTATTAAACCGATAAGAACTATCGAAGAAGCATGTGCCACTGCAGGAAGAAAACGGATGGCCGGTATTGAGTCTCCTAAAAAAAAGCGGATGATATACATTAAGAATACGGCAAAAGGAGGATGATCAACATATCCCCAAGCCAGCCTTTTGGAACAGGCTATGGTATATAATTCATCTCTCAAGTAACCATAATATCCAAAAAAATTCGGGATAAAAAGAATAAAAAAATTAAATAACGCAATTGATATAATTATCCAATTATCCCTTAAAAATCGTATAAAAATATTTTCTTTAGTATTCATATAGATATTCTCTTATGACCTGCCCCTGTATTTTGTACCACGCGTTAAGTTAGAATTCTGCCATTTTTAAATAGTACGGATTGAAATATTGTATGAATTGGAAAAAACAAATATAACATACAGGCAGTCTGGGTTCTCAGGACAGGGAACAGGGATTTATAAGCGGGAAGTTGCCCTGCGTTAAGATTCATGCCGCAGCCTGTTTCTGCGATAGTGTATTGAAGTAAACCATAGCCGGGGTCTATTAATTGAATTGATAAGAACTTTCTTTTATTTGTCAGCAGTATAAGAAACGTTCTCATGGGTGTCAAGAATATTTTGGCCGCAGAATGCAGTGAGAGAATCCGGAAACGCCATACCGGTTTTTATCCTTCCCCGGAAAATACGCGAAATCCCTCTTTCGAGGGTAGACATATTGATTAAATAATTATAGAATAATGTTTAAGCATAATAAAACATTTTAACAATAAGTATCATTAAACTGCTTGATGGAGAATAATTATGAAAACAAATAATATTAAATTCATTCTTTGTTTAATAATTTTTTTCCTATTTACTCATCAGGCATGGGCGGGAGAATTGTATGTCTGTGTTGATAAGAATGGTAATGAAACCATATCCAGTCTGCCGCAAGACAAAATGAAATGTTCGTTAAAGGATACTTTTAGAGATCCCACGCCGGAAGAACTTGCAGAAAAAGAAGCTGTCAAAAAACAAATGGCAATTGAAGAAAAAGATAAAATAAAATCAAATGAGGTTATCTTATATACCACCAGCTGGTGCCCTTACTGTAAAAAGGCGCGTGAATATTTTAATTCGCGAAATATCCGCTTCACGGATTATGATATCGAAAAAGACAAAGAAGCGGCTGATAGGAAAAAACAACTGGACACGCGTTCAGGAGTCCCCTTCGCGATAATCAATGGCAGGAAAATTCACGGATTTTCTCCGGCGAATTATGAAAAAGCTTTGCAACAAAATCCCTGATCTGAATGTCCGGGAATCCGATTTTTTATTTCCTGCCTCCTGAAATCCTTATTTTTATTTCTGAAATTTTATGCTTCGTAATAATCAGTTCTCCCAAAAAAACAGATCTGCGTTTTGTTATCTATTGTAAAAGAACAGTATAGTATGATAAACGAATTTTATGTCAATCCATAGCACTACCGCTCATTTTGGAGAAAGAAGTTATAATCTTTTTTATGGTTCAGGGGCCGTTGATATTCTTGATATCCAGTTGAATTCCCTTGCAGTCGGATCATCGGATGTTGTGATAGTTTCCCATCCCGAACTCAAGGACTTATATTCGCACAAGCTTGAGGGGATATTGGGAAAATCAAATAGAAATGTCAATTGGATCTTGATTCCTTCCGGCGAGAACTATAAAACTCTTGAAACAGTAGAAAAGCTTTATCTTGAATATTTGAGGTTTAAGGTTACAAAAAAAACACTGGTTATTTCTTTTGGCGGCGGTGTTTTGCAGGATTTGGTTAATTTTACAGCAGCTACATATTTTCGTGGTATTCCGTTTATTCAGATTCCTACCACGCTTTTGTCACAAGTGGATATTGGTATAGGCGGTTGTGCCGTCGATCATCCAAGTGGTAAAAGCCTGATCGGCACTTTTTATCAGCCCAGATTGGCTATTCTTGATACTGATTTTCTTTCAACGCTTCAGTCGTATGAAATAAGAAATGGTATAGCGGAAATTATCAACAAAGTAATCTGTCTTTCGGGTCAAAGTCCTTCCAAGTTAAGAGATAATATTCCTAAGATTCTTTCACTGGATGCAGAGGTACTGTCTCATTATATTATGGAATCAAATGCTCTTAAAATATCTATAATCGAACGTGATGAAACCGGCTTACATGAGCAGCGGTTTGTTCTTGATTTCGGGCATACCCTGACATACGCTATCGAAAGGTCGACTCATTATACAATGCCTCATGGTTTTGCCCTGGGGATAGGAATGAGAGCTGCGTTATTGCTTTCAGAGGAAAAGTGCGGCTTATCATCTGAGACAAGCAGGACAGTTATTTCTCTTATAGAGCAGGCTTGTTTACCAATCCATATTCCGGAAAATATCAAGCCGGAAGTGTTATTATCCCTTATGCATGTTGATCAGAAGGTAAAAGAGAGAACAATCCGTTTTATTTTGATTTCCGACATAGGACACGCATTTGTTTCCAGTGCTGTAAGCGACGAAGATATCATGGAATTATTAATTAGAATGTATAAATAGTAAATATAACTTTCAACATAAAATGCTTCAAGAGCGCCTGGATAATATACGGATTAACGTCGGGATGTGACCACTCAAAAATGATGACAATTATTTCCAAACTTTACAATTCGACGCCAAAGCAAATTCTGAACGCCATCAGAAACAGATTATTGCATAGAAGACCGCAAACATCGGCTCATCTCAAGGTTACAGAGGAGCTGAGAAGGCGCTTCTCGGTTTACCAGACACCAAATCTCAGGGGCATCTCACCTGAAAAGTTCACCCAATATGTGCAGTCCAGGATCGGGACAATAGACCATCACATAGAAGAGTATTCTCCGGACGAACTTGATCGGCAAAGAGATTCGTCCGTAAAGTTCACCTGGGGACACAATCACGATTTCGGATCATTCAAGATGAAAGGACTGATGGGCGACAGGCACATTAATGAGATGGCCAACTTCATGGCCATATTCCCGATATCCTTTGATGATTTCAAAAACAGCAATGTACTTGATGTCGGCTGCTGGACGGGTGGTACAACTATGCTTCTCGCCGCACTTGGAAGTCGTGTGGTTGCCATTGAGGAAGTCAAGAAGTATGCCGACATGGCATCCTTTCTCATTGAATCATTTGCCTTGAATGACCGGGTGTCCGTCAATTGCCTTTCCATATACGACTGTAATTCCGAAAAGTTCTTTAACAGGTTTGACATTGTTTACTTCCCCGGTGTAATATATCACTTGTCTGATCCGGTTCTTGCCTTAAGAATACTCTTCAATTCACTGAAGATCGGCGGTATAATCCTCGTGGAGACCGAGGGAATCCAGACAAAAAAACCGCTCTGCAGGGTTGACGGCACTATGATCTGGAAAGGCGGCACAAAGGAGAATCTTGATAGAACCGGATGGAACCGATTTGTTCCTTCCCCGTCGGCGCTTCACATAATGATGCAAGAAGCCGGTTTCGATGAAATCAAAACGCTTTGGCTGCATGGAAGGGATCGGGTGTACGGATTTGGCAGGAAGGTTGCTCACGTTGGAATCTGTAAAGCCGGTCTGTCTGACCGGCATATCCGGTGAACCGATTAACATCATGATGAACAAATTACATTGCGAAACTAAAACTGTCAAACAGCACCAGTACGCCAACCGTTGGCCTGATTTTTCACGTCAGTGGCATCTGCTCGGCTCTCCGCTGAGGCCTGTAGCTCAGGACATCTCCTTTTGTGAAGATGCAGTTCTGGAATGGAACCGCCTTCATGGAGCCCCGAAAGTATTGATACTTGGAGTTACACCCGAAATATATCATCTCCCGTGGCCTGAAAGAACTGATATAATAGCGGCAGACAGTAAGCAGGACATGATCAATAATGTGTGGCCGGGGCCAAAGGATGCGGTACTGCTTACAGATTGGCTCGACCTTGATCTTCCTGATGCCTCCCGTGATATCGTGTTGTGTGATGGCGGCCTGCATTTACTTTCCTACCCTGACGAGCAAGTCCGGCTTGTCAACCTCCTTAATCGTATTATCTCTGATGACGGACTCTTAATCATTCGCCTCTATACACCACCGCCAAAACAGGAATCCCCTGACGCAATACTTGAAGATCTCCTGGCCGGCAGAATATCCAACATTAATATCATGAAACTCAGAGTGGGTATGTCCATTATGGAAAATTCCGAAAAAGGAGTGCAACTCAGAAATATCTGGAATACGGTTAACCGCGTTGCTCCGGATTTGAACAACCTTGCCGCAAATCTCGGTTGGCCGTTAGAGCAAACTTTGGTTTTTAATGCCTATAAAGAATCGGCAATCCGGTACTGTTTTGTCACAATTGATCAAGTGTTGGATATGGCCTGCCGTAAGCCGGGAGGTTTCGAAATCAGAAGTGTTCGCATACCTTCCTATGAACTGGGTAATCAGTGTCCGACTTTGGTATTAAAACGCATTCCCCGCCATCAACCACAAGAGATTACAATATGAAGCACATTGTAATCATGTTTCATGAGTTTCATCGCCAAAGACAAATACTCCTTATACACGCCCTGAGCGCCGCCTGGAAAAAGATGGGATTGCGTGTATCGTTTATATACGGGATAGATAAACGTCCTGAAGCAGATCTTCTGTTTCCACAAATTGATTTAACGCATACACCTGATGAATATGTTGATTTCTATGGCGCTTATCCCGGCGTGATCAATCGTTGTGTCACAGATATATCAAAGCGTAGAATAAGTTTGAACCTGCTTCGCGAAGATGAAGACTATCAAGGGCCGGTTATCGTCAAGACAGACAATAATGCGTCAGGTATTCCCGACTACAGCAAGTTTAAAATACATAAACTTGTTTTCTGGAGGATTGCGCACAGGATATTGCCTGTTGCCGAGTATTTATCAGGTCGGCAAATGTTGTGGCGAAAAACGCTTATCCCATACCTGATTTATAATAACTTGTCCAAGGTTCCGGCAGGGGTTTTTAAAAACCATGAACTTGTTGTCGAGCGTTTTCTGCCCGAAAGAGAAGGTGAAAGATTTTTCATGCGCCACTATCTGTGTTTGGGGGATAAGGTGCGCAGCGTTCGTGTAAGCGGCTTTACTCCCTTCCTCAAAAGATCGGAATGCAAATTGGTTGATGAAGGCCTTGTACCGCCGGATGAAGTGGTTGCTTTGCGTCGCTGTCTCGGCCTGGATTACGGTAAGATAGATTATGTAATTAATAATGGGCAGGTCATTATACTCGATGTTAACCGTACACCCGGTCTCCCGGGAACGCCGGATGCAACAGCGTTGACAGTTAATGATTTGGCAGACGGTATCTGGTCTCTACTGGACAAGGCATAGAAATTGATTCGGGGATGACGACAGCAGCAATATCGATGTTCACATCCTGAGACCTGGCGTATACGTAAAATACTTATATCATCGAAATAATATGAACCTCCGCGAAGAAGGAACTGGGGGGACTGAACAAAAAAGTGATATGATTGATTATTGCAATCGTTATTTTCTATCCTTGCATTTTTTACGCTACACGATGAATTGCAATCTTTAAAATAATGGAGATTCCATGCCTGGTGACGAAGAAATTGTAAATTTAATTAAAAGCGCTGCCAAAGCCAAAGAAGATCAATTCGATAAAATGTCAATAGAAGAGTTGGAAAGCTTATACCAACAGGGATCTGCATTATCTAATAATAAAGCCTTTTTTAAAGATTTTTACCTGTTTGAAGGTGTTAATCAATTAAAGGACGAAATTAAAAAACGAAAAAATAATCAATCCGCAACATTAAATTATGCAAATAACAAGTTACGATATGCCGGTTTTGGGCCGCGCTTGGGTGCTCTATTACTGGATTTCCTTATCCAACTGCCACTACTTGCAATTACTTTTTTGTGCATCGATAAATATCGCTTGTTCAGCCTGTACTCCATTATTCCCGACACTTTGTTCGGATTGTTCTATAGCGTGTATCTGGTAAGGCGCTATGGCGGTACACCCGGCAAGCTTATCGCAGGTATAAGCATTCGGAAACCAGGAGGCGAACCTGTCGGTTATCGCGAAGCATTCCTAAGGTATTTACCTGATTTCGTCTTTGGATTGTTAATATCCATATCATTTATTATCTCAACGCTCCACATTAGCAATGCAGAATATTATGCGCTTTCGTTCATGGATCGTTCGAAGCGAATAAGTCAGCTCGCTCCATTCTGGAACAAGCCACTTGGTATCGTGCAAGAAATTTGGACGTGGGGCGAGCTTATAGTTCTACTTACGAATCGGAAGAGACGCGCATTGCACGATTTCATAGCTGGGACAGTGGTTGTACACATAAAGACAGTGGAGAAGACCGCCCAACCAAACACTCCATCAGAATAGCTATCAAATCGCTCATTTTGATAGGTTGTATCTATCAGCTTTGGGAATCAAGACGTGTTGATGTGTTGGTGCTTTTATGTCTGGCCTATGCTTTCTGGTCTCTTATTCTTTTTCTTTTTGTGTTGAGCAGACTTAAAGCATGGAAGCTGAGAGGCGGATCGGAATAGCAAAACGAATTAGCTTCACTACGTTGCATCTTCCATCCTGAACTCTTCAGTTTATCAATTTCCGATTTTATGCTAATTACAATAATCGTTAAAAATAGCATAATAAATGGACAGGCTCTTCGGGAGAGCAGGTCACTGTAACTAAAACATATTGGTAATGTTATAACGAGTGGCATGAATAACGAAGATAAAGTGTGGCGAATACTGTCCGGTATTTTGGCGTTCTTTCTTATTGGAACGGGTATAATACATTCAATAATGGAAGATAATTGGACTGATTACATATTAGTACTTGCGCTTGCTTCGTTATTTGGCATGTACGCTTGGCGAGGCAATAACTGGCCACTAAAGTTTTTCTTTGGAAATTTAATCAAGCAGGATGATGAAAATGATTTCATTGGGTCCATCAATCTGGGAAGATTTAAGAATTTATTCGGCAAAAAAAAGAAACAAAATTAAGTTAGTTTTATTAGGTTTAAAAAGCAATTACAACTCAGCAGATCGCTGCACTCCGGTTGATTTTATTTTATTTCCTCTTTCCTGAAATTCTTATTTTCATTTCTGAAATATTATGCTAGTTACAGCCAGCAATCGTAAATATTTTTCTACGATATCCCTCTTTAGAGGAATAGACATGTTGATTAAATAATTATGAAGACATCTTTAAGCTTAACAAAACATTCACAGTTATTATCATATCATTAAGGAGGAACACATGCATTCATCCATTAAACATTCGTCGGCAAATAATTTAGGCATTATAATGATTACCATATTCCTTATTAGTTTCTCTTTTGCCGTCACCACAGCCGCGGCAGGCGATTTGTCGGGAGCCGAGGAGATAATCTCTCAAGTCAGTAAGGGGATCGGTGCCGACAATTCAAAGGAAAAAAATCCGGGCAAAGAGGAAGCTGACCGCCTCATGCGTGATCTTGAGAGTTATAAATTGATAAGAGCGACTCTTTCTGCCGATGATGCTGTTGATCGTTGGTTAAAACTCTATGATCGTTTCTGGGCATTACCGCCGGATGTTTTGTTGAAAACAAATCAATACGGTTGGTCTCGATCAACACAGAAGGATAAACTGTCAGTGAATAACCTTATTGCGGCAATATCTCCACCATCAACGTGGGAGACCCTGAAGAAGAAAGTTCTTGCACGGCCCAATTCCAACACAAGCCCTTCGGATACCCTCCTCCGACTCTTGGTGTATCATCTTAATCAAGACAAGGATAATTTGGAAAAAAGCATTTCAGAATTAAAGACCAGTGCCACATTCAACGAACAACAGATTAAAAATCTCCTCCAGGCTCTTCGTGTTAACGAGCAGTGGCAGATGACAGGTAAAGGCAAACAAACCATTTCCGATGCTTACGCCGCTTATCTCCAATCACTTCAAGCACAACGGCCGGAAGGCCAGATAATCATCCAAGTGCCCGATCTTGTGTCCCTGGCCGGCGAAAAAAGAGCTGAAGAACTTATTCTGAAAACCATTGTTATTCCCGGTCTATCAATAAGAGTCCCTTCAGGTGGAAAAACTTTGGCCTTGGCAAAACAGCTGGTACGCGAGCATGCAGACAGTCTCATCAGTCCCCAATGGGAATTGGTCACCGGGGAAGAAGATACTGTACTGTATGAAGCTATGGCCAGGCGTTTTCCGGAAAAAGATAACAAAGAGCAAGCGCCACCGGATATTTTTCGTGAGAATCAAGAAGATAACTACTATCGCAATTATTATAACAGAGATATAAAAAACAAAGACCGCAGTCGTGCTAAAATCAATTATATTATGGGGCTCCTTACACAGAAACGAGTAACAGAGGCGAAAGAACAGGCAATGCGGATGGAGGCCGAAGACTTCGAATCATCAGATTTTGAAAGAATCTGGCAATCCTTTGAAAAAATGCGCTATGCAACGGAATTGACGCAATTCTGCAATGGCGTCCTTACTGAGCATCCGGAATTTCCACTTTGGAAACAATGCGGTATCATTGCTGCATCCACAAACGAGACGCAGGCCATAGTTGCTACTGTAACTACTGCTGCTGAAAAGCCTAATCTTAGTTCTGATTCACGTTTGAGAATTCGTGAAAAGCAAGTGGATGTTTTGCTGGCTATGGATCGTGTGGAGGAAGCCATTAGTCTGCTCAAGGAAATGGTTAAAGTTAACACGAGTCAGGAAAAACCCCAAACGCAACTTGCTGTAGCCCGCATAAAGTTAAGGCTTCTATCTCAAATGTGTCAATTAGGAAAACTTCTTAATCGTCCGGAATTGGTTCACGAAAGTGAAGAAATCTACTTTGCAAACTTACAAGAATCTGCGCAGCCGATAGAAAATACCTATATGAGTATCGACGATACAAATTCCCCGATGAATATCATGATTGAAGATCTTCTGGAGAGAGGCGATTACGCCCAAGCAGAAAAAATAATCATGACAAGCCTGCAGTCAACACTCAAGTCACCTGAATTTAATGATTACTCTATGGGGCGCGACATGATATTTGCAACCGGCATGCTCAGAAATTATTT
>JBEKJX010000101.1:0-11879 GCA_050011015.1 Smithella sp. | reverse complement strand
TTAGGGAGCATAATTGCCACCTTATCTCCCTTACCGACACCTATTCTTTTGATTAAACCTGCAATATTATTTACGGCCTGATTTAACTGCCGGTATGTAATATATTGCTTCTCGCTGATGAATGCGGTGCGCTCAGCATGTTTTTGAACAGCATCTTCCAGTAATTGTATTAGATTAATTGCCGTAACAACCTCCTCAAAATAAATCGCTGATCTGTTTTGATATTATAATACTTAATATTATAACTTAATACAAATTATTTTTTAAGAAATATTTTAAATGAAAATTACGTTAAAAGTTTCTCTTCGCTTATTATTTCCAGAAATACTTCTACAATCGATGAATCGAAAAGCACTCCGCAGTTTTTTTTCATGAATTCAATGGCTTCCATTCTGGGAAATCCTTTTCTGTAGGGACGGTCTGCGGTTATCGCGTCCCAGACATCGGCAACGGTGATGATGCGGCTGGAGAGCGGTATGGCATCGCCCGCCAGACCTTCGGGATATCCGCTGCCGTCCCAATGTTCATGATGATACAGGATGCCGGGCAATATTCTGTTATTTGATGGAAGATCCGATATGATGCGTGCCCCCGCCCGGGGATGTTCTTTTATCGCGGCAAATTCTTCGTTTGTGAGTTTACCGGGTTTGTCGAGGATGTATTCTGGCACGGCTATTTTGCCTATATCGTGAAGAATTGCCGAGAAAGTCACCGTGCGTATTTCACGTTCTTCCATGTTAAGACGAATGGCTATTTTTTCCGAATAAGCGGCAACCCTTTCGCTGTGACCTGCCGTCCACTTCGACTTCGCGTCAATCGACCTTGTCAGGGCAAGAAGTATTCCCAGAATAAGCTGTTCCCTCTCTTCTAAATACCTGATACTCTGCAGAGCGATGCCGACCTGATCGGCGAGCATGGCGACGGATTCTATTTCTTCAGAGGAAAAGGGGTGCGCTTCATCTCGGGCAAGTATCATTGATCCTAAATATCTGTCCGCCATGAAAACCGGCACATTCAGGCCTACGCCTATTTCTGAGCCGGCCAGCTTTTCAAAAAGTTCACGGTATGATTTTTCTTCCACCCGCGGCGTAAATTGAAATACCTGTTGTATTCTCTTTAGAGCCTCTTCACCTATATTGCCGGCCGGAATAAAGGGCTTTTCCGCGAGGATTCCCTGCGATGCTCCCCGGTAGCGGGAAAGAAGTTCGAACCTTTTTTGTTCTTCATTATACAGGAACATCGTTATTGAATTGCCGTGATACAGAGATGAAACCAGAGCAATGACGCGATCCAGCAGATCGGTGCGGGAAATGGAAGATAACACCGCTTTGTCTATTTTGTTCATCGTTGCCATGGTCTTCATGCGCCGTTCGATTTCTTTTACATGCGAGTCGATCTTTCGCGTCATGATATTCAACGAATCGGCGAGAACGCCTATCTCATCATTCCGATCCATGTAAAATTCGCTGGTAAGGTCTCCGTCAGCCCGCGCCTGAGCCACTTTCGAAAGTTTTCTTATCGGCCCGACAATGCGGCTCGCAAAAAATCTTCCCAGTATGATTGAAATTAATATCAGCAACACGCTGAACAGTATAAAATGTTCAATATGCTTTACTGTAAAGTTGACAATTCCTTCGCGATTCATTTCGAGTGACATAACGTAAGTATTTTTTGCTGCGGGCATCGGAAGGCGCAGCAGGATGGATATGCGGTCGTCCCTCCCCCAGAATATATGTGACGGGTAATAAATCACGCGTTCCGCCGCGGTATCCAGATCAGGCGTTTGGGCAGCCAGGGCAGGCCTCGCCCTGAAAACATTGCCGTTATCAATATACATTTCTTTCCATACTATATGGTTGCGGTCGGAATAGAAAAATACCGGGATAATCTTTCCGAAACCGGAGAATGATGAATTTACGATCATTTTGTACATTCTGAGGACATCGTCGTTTCTCTTGTTAACCAGATCGGCGAGAAAATCTTCTCCCTTCGATCCAGTCGCGTTCTTTATAATAGGCATAATGGTTTTGTATGCTGTTTCAATATTGTTGCGGGCGACTCCGATCGTATAGAAGACATAGGACATGTATCCGATAATAATTCCAAAAATCATGAAATAGATAGTGAGCTTCGTTCCGAGTGATATCTTCGGAATTATTTTTTTTAGTTTTTCATTTTTGAAAATATTTTTTATCATGATTAATATGAAACAAAATCAATTAAGAATGTTTAACCAGAAATTATAATATATTTTTTCAATCCGGCGCTCCTCCGGCAGTTGCCAATTGCAATATTGCATCTGCCACTTCATTCCAGCCGCGCGGAATATTTTCCAGATTTTTTGACCAGTCCGGCCACCAGCCCGAACCTCGACGTTTGTTTAGATCAGCTATGGCCGCATTCAGGGAATCCAGATTATCAGGATCAAAGTAAATGGCCTGTTCCCCACAAAGGGTTCGCGCATAAGGAAGGTCAGGACAGATAATCGGCAATCCTATCCACATTGCTTCTACTAACGGAAATCCAAAACTTTCTGACAGAGAAAGGAAAAGGAGTGCATCTGATGTTCGATAATAATTCAACATGGCATCGGGTTCTAGCTTGTCAAGACACCGTATCCAGGACACGGAGGGATTTGGATTCAAGTTGTCGGGAATTGTCAGTATCAATTCCGATATCGGCCAGATTGACGGTTGATTGATTTTACTCAATATACGATGATTCTTATGAGGATAAAATGCTGCCGGATAGAAAAGCCTCATATCTGATTCCGTTTTGCTATGAAATTTCGTGCGTTTTATTTGAGACCCGATCAACCAGTTGGGTGGAGGCTGCGGGATAATATGTATGCGGTTTTTTATTTCAGGATAACTATCGATGAGAGCTGTCTTCATTGCTTCGGTTTGCACTATAAAATCAGATGCGTAACGTATATTACGCCTGAATAACCATCGCTCAACACAATACTTGATCGCAACCGGTTGTCTGTCCGTACCTACTTCTCTGTTTAACAACGGCGTCTGAACAAATACCGTCTGTTTTGACTTGCACCTGATTGGAATGTCACCAAATACCAATAATGGCGTCATGCCGTTAAACTTATTGCCAAACAACGTACACTCAAGCAGTCTTGAAATTGAATTGGATAAGTAACGTTTATAGGGAATAAGTGTTGTTCCTTGTTCAAATTGAGCGTAATTTGAAAGTTCATCTCGTACAGGCAGGTAAGCCTCTTCAATCCTGTAGTCATGTTGACTTATCATTGAGGGAAGAAGAGATTGAAGCAAGCGCACAGCCCCTAGACCAGCTACATTTGTTAGATGAAGGCGAATGGCTTTTCTTTTATTCGAGTGCATCTGCATATGTTTACGTTCTTGTCCAATACGAAGGTAAACCCTTCACCCGCCTGCCCAAATCAAGAAACTTCCGGGCTGTTTTCTCACCAAACAAATTCCATAACAGCAAACGTATATAAACACGAGCCATCGCCATTACCCAATACAATCCGGGAAAATATTGACCATGTATTCTCTGAGCGCGTCTGAACTCCAACATCGCCTCAATGGAGTTTTGGGGAGTTGTACTGAGTCCGCCCTGACGCATCGCGGTTATAATGATATCCGGTATAAACACGGCCTCACCTGTTTTAAGCTCGCGCAACAGCATTTCGTAGTCGCCTGCGATGCGGAATGAATCATCAAATATGCCTCGCAGTTCAAACAAGCTGCGCCGGTGCATCACACCTTGATGCGAGATAGGCATATATTGCGTAAATAGTTTTTTTGCCTTATGCCACTGTTCGCCCTTCTTATAAAGGCTTTCCCCGCGATCATTAACTATCATGACTTGTCCGTAGGCGACACAAATACCAGAGGGAAGTATTTTCAGGTGTTTAGCCATCCGCTCTAACACCTGTGAATCCCAAAAATAATCATCTGCTCCAAGGAAACAAATCCAATCACCGTTAGCCTGCGATAAACCTTTATTCCACGCATTGAATATACCGTGATCCGGCTCTGAAATCCAATAATTAATTTTATTGCCGTTTTGTATCAGTAGTTCGACTGTCCCGTCTTGTGAACCACCATCGAGGATGAGTAATTCTCTGTTCGGATAAGTTTGCATAACCATGCTGTCGATGCATTTTTGCAATGTTTTAGCTCCGTTGAAAACAGCGACAATAACAGAAATCATGGGGTCAGATTCATTGTTCATATTTTTTACCGTGAAGAGAGGACAGCTTCATAAATTTCCCTGTAACGAGGAGTCACAACCTCCGGAGCCCACAAACGTAATGCCCTTTCACGAGCAGCACGACTCAAAGATTCATAGCGTTTTTTGTTTTCTATCACCCATTTGATGCCGTTAGCCAGATCAACAGTGTCGAAGGGTGTGGCCAGGTATCCGGTTATGCGATGCTCTACAACATCCTGCAGACCGGTACAGTCAAAGGCCACAACCGGGCAACCGCAGGCCTGAGCCTCACTTCCGGTTTGTCCAAATGCCTCCTGGCGTGATGGCACCACCATAACATCACCGGCGCTATAGAGCAGGGCTAACGTTGCATCATCATTGAGATGTCCCATCCAATGCAACGGAAGTCCGAGATTCGGTGGATGAGCAGGTTCATTTTGACCGAAGATGACACCATTAACTCCGACGTGTTCGTTGGCAATACGCGCCAACGCAGGCTGCAGTAAATCCCAACCTTTGATAAAATTACTGACACCATCCATTGCGCCAAAAAGAACCAAAGTTACATTGGGCGGCAATCCGAGTATCTCACGTGCAAGCAGTTTCGGCCAAGGTTGAAACTGGCGGCAATCCAATACATTGGGTATTACTCTAACAGGCCAGTTGCGCATCAAGTAACTGGCTTTGGCACATTCAGATAACCAGCGACTGGGTGTAACAATCTGTATAGGATGACGCCAGGCTTGCCGTTTACGGCACCATACCCAACGATCAATGTCGAAACCCTTATGGCCTGCGGGCCGGTTGTCTTTTGTATATCCATTTTGCCAGCGAGTGTTAGAATTATCCGGACTATAATGTTCAGATCCCGAAAAAGCCCACATGTCATGCAGCGTCCACACTAACGGCTTACGAATGCGGCCAATGTCTTCAATAGAAAGAAACTCGTCGCAGACCCAGTGCAAATTGATCACATCGGCAGGAGATGTGTTGATTTTATCGACAATGCAGGAAGGTAAAATAGCCGGTGAATGAAAAATGGATCTGTCTGCTTTCTGCAGTCCCATGAATACCTGTCCCAGAAACGGACGGGCTAATCCTATGGCTTTGCCCAGTTTGTTCTTCGGACCATCTATTGAAATAATATCTGATTTCTTAATGCCCACCCGCATCCTGCTTTCCAGTCCGCCAGCCATAAGGGACTTGTGCAGGCGCAAAGCTGCGCGGGCCGCACCGCCAATAATATCGGAGGCGTTGACAATCATGATTCTCATATTTTAAAGGCCTCCAAATACATCGACTCTTTCCCTTTACGAGGACAGCCCTCTTCTGATACATCCAGAGGGTAAAGCGGGAAATTGGGGATGGATGTTTTGTCAAACGACATTCTAACAACCTTCGCAAATCCATATTTTTTTAACAATGAGGACAACAGGTGCTCGTCATAAAGCCATGCATGTTTTTCTCCGACCTGAGCAAAGCTGATATTTTGTTCTCGGAATGCAGACGGGAGAAGCAAAGAAATAAATCGACAGTATTTTTTTTCAAGGAAAGGCAATATATATGCAGGATGCTTAAATAACTTTAGCCATCGATTTTCTGATTCTATATTTCGATAATCTTTCGAAATATTTTCACCGCAACGCTCAAAAATATATTCAGCAATATTGGCATTACTTTGCTTGTTCAGCGATTTATATAAAACACCTAAATCACCGCCTGATTCCAACCTGACGCACTGATCAA
This sequence comes from Smithella sp., assembly GCA_050011015.1. GTDB lineage: Bacteria > Desulfobacterota > Syntrophia > Syntrophales > Smithellaceae > Smithella. Next base: position 5,939 of record JBEKJX010000101.1, on the reverse strand, counting down.
GCAATTCCATGACAACAAAATCAGCTTTCGCGTGATTGCCTGACTCGCGCTGTTGCAAATATTCCCGGCATATTTCCTCGAAGTCAGGCAAAACAAATCGTGCTATACCTCTTTCGGGTTTGAGAATCCGGTAACATTCCGTTAAAAAACCTGGTATCCGAGCCCGGGTAATGTGCTCCATAAAGTGGGAACAATAGATCACATCCACTGTTCCATCTTCAAAAGGAAGGGTCGCTAGAATGTTGGCTCTCCTAACGGCAGAATTTGTTGCGATGTAGTCTAAATTAACCCATTCCGGAGCCTCAATATAGGAACTGCCGCAGGCAAGATTTACGAAGAGAGAATTATTAGGTATTGACTTTCTCATTAATTGCAACCTAGAGTATAGAAAGATTTATACAAAGAACATTTTCAGAGCAATTGATCATCTTTTTAGTATCTCCGTAAATAAATATACTACAATTTATTATCCCCCTGCAAAACTCTTTTGATAAATCTGTACATTTTTGCGAGGGAATCACCGCCTGGCTGCTTCGTTAACCACGCTTTGAGCGATGAAATAAAAGTAAGACCGAACACATACTTGTCAGACCAACTGTCTGCCTCCACGTTACGCTCCATGCTCACGGGATGAATTAAAGGGAATTCTAAATGCTCAAGCGGAATCTTTGCGATCCAGTAATCATCATCTAATGTATGGGTTCCATAGGTGCCAAAACCTATATTCTTTACCAGATTTTTACCTGGCATAATTGACAATCCGTGATTTGCCCAACACGCAAATGTAAAATTGTAATCCTAAATATCAGACCTGCCGGCATGAACCATATCGAATATTTTCGACCAGTAGTTTATAAAATATTTGTTTCCGTCAGCCAATAGACGCAGAAAGTTTGTCGGTTTTAATTTTGGCCACTCAATCATTTGTCGATCATTGCATTTCCAGGCACGCCGCCAAGTTGCCCAACCCCACATGTGAGGATATTTGCTGAAATAGTAGCTTGTTGCCGGCTGATGTTTTTCGCCGGCAAAATAGTTTCCTGAAATCACCATTACCTGCGAAGCATTCTTATATCGTTCCAGCAATTCCTCGCAAAAAGGGAAAAAACTTGCATCAGGCAGGACATCATCCTCAAAAATTATCCCCGTTTCCTCAAACTCGAAAAACCAGTCAATTGCATTACTAACCGCGATTCCGCAACCCATATTACGGTCTCGAAAAAGGGTTTTAGCTTCGCAGGGCCAGTCTATATTGTTTAAGACATAGTTTCGCACTTCCCGGATTTTATCAACTTCTCCCGCGACGTCAGACCTTTGACCATCAGCGGCAATATAAAGCCTCGGCGGCCTGGCCTGGCGGATAGCTCCAAAAACCTGCTTCGTGGTATCCAATCGATTGAAAATCAAAAACAATACTGCTGTTTTGAGTGGATGGGACGGGGTAAATGTCCGGGCGGCTTCCATTAAATAACTCCTCTGAAATATTCTACATTTTTCTTAATGTCTGCCGACCCGAGATTTTTTTCATTCATTTCCATGACTCACTTAATTTTCGCGCCGCACTATTTTTTTCAAACCATCTTTCATAGGCTTGGGAATCATCCTTTTTAGATTATTCAAACTTAGAAGACCCAAAGGCTTCGATGGAATAGTAAATTTATACGGAGTCATTCTAAGATACTTCCAATAAAGATGTTTATAGGGATGATTGTCTGCAAAATGCCAGGGTTTGGAAGAACCTGTGTGGTGAATTATAACCGGATTATCAATTGCTTCTTTAACCGGCGTAGTCCAAGCATACTCTGCGCATAATAATACTGTATGCAAGTTGTATTTGGGATGAAGTTCCAGCCAATTGCCGTTTATTACGTGGTTCAGGCCATCCTGATCGGGAAACTGAACCACACCTTTTCTGCCACAAATGAATTCTATAACTTTTTCCTTAACATTTCCGGTTCGCCAATATTGAAGATTTAATAACATAACTCCGGAATTAAAATACTTTGCCGAAGATTCCATTCCCAGTTCATTGTGATTATTAATTCCGGGATTATGTACTGCTGCAATAAAAGTATTTGATATGTCGGTATTATAGAGATCGTCAATTTGCCCATTGACCACGATATCAGCGTCCAGATAAAGGGCTCTTTCTCCCACGATTATCTCAGGGATAAAAAGTCTGTAGTACATGGCTTTTGTGAAATAAGAATGAGTAACGAGATTTTCAATCTGCCTGTCATCTATTTTGATGTCAATTAACTTTGAGTCTTTTCCGACAAGAAGTTTTTCCAGCTTTTTCCAGTCAGTATCGGATATATCGTTATTTATAATATAAATATTCATCCCTGAATTGTTTTCCAGAAGAGATGCCAATGCCACAGCCAGATGCTGCAGGTAACCTCTATCGGTTGCAAATACGACATTCATTTATTAATTCTCTCGAAGGTATAATGTCCTTTTAATATATTGCCTTATTGATATTGGTATCAGCCCTTTTAAGATATCTATTATCTTAAAATCATCGGGAATAAAATATTTATATGGAGTTCTTCTAAGATATTTCCAGTACAGATGCTTATAGGAATGATAGCTTCTGTAATGCCAGGGTTTAGAAGAACCCGTGTAGTGAATAATAACAGGGTTATCAATTGCTTCTTTTATCGGCGAAACCGGATCATGCCCGGAAAATAAGAGGATACCATGCAAATTGTATTTGGGATGAAGCTCCAGCCAGTTGCCGTTAATTACTGAATTCAAGCCATCCTGATCCGCAAATCGGATTACTTCCGGTTTCCGACTGATAAAATCTATGACCTTTTCTTTGACATTTTTTGCACGCCAATATTCAAGATTAATCAGCATAACACCTGAGTTGAAATATTTGGCAGAGACTTCCATTTCCAAGTCCTGATAATTATAAATATCCATATCATCAACCGCGGCAAGGAATGTGTCTGATATATCTATATTATAAAGATCGTCAATTCGCCCGGTAACAACAATATCAGCGTCCAGGTAAAGAGCCCTGTCTCCCTTAACTATCTCCGGTATGAAAAGCCTGTAATAATTGGCTTTTGTGAAGTGGTACGTCGTAATCAGATTTTCAATCTGACTGTCATCTATTTTGGCGTTGATTAACTTTGAATCTTTTCCGGTAAATAGTTTTTCCAGCTTTTTCCAATCATCAGCGGTTATGTCATTGTTAATGATATATATATTCATCCCGGAATTTATTGCCAATAGAGATACCAATGCCACAGCTAAATGTTGTAAGTAACCTCTATCGGCTGCAAAAACTACATTCAAGAATTATTTCTCCTAAGCGATTTGTTATTAATTTTTTGTAAACATAATATTTAATTTATTTCTTATATATTTCTTTATCGGAAAATGCCATGGTTTAGAAGGGCCTATATAGTGAATAATAACTGGATTCGCAATCGCTTCCTTTATTGGCGAAACCATGGGACACGCATAGAGCTTGCTATGCATATTGTATTTGGGGTGAAGTTCCAGCCAGTTACCGTTAATTACGGAATTCAAACCGTCCTGATCGGGAAACCGGATCACTTCCCGCTTTCGGCTGACGAAATTTATGACCTTTTTTTTGACATTATATGTACGCCAATATTCAAGATTAATTAACATAACACCGGAATTAAAATATTTAGCTGAATATTCCATTTCCAAATCATGATGATTATAAATCTCCATATTATCAACTGCGGCAAGGAATGTGTTTGATATGTCTGTATTATAGAGATCGTTAATTTGTTGATTGACAACAATATCAGAATCTAGATAAAGCGCCTTCTCCCCCTTAACTATCTCCGGTATGAAAAGCCTGTAATACATGGCCTTTGTGAAATAAGAATTCGTGAGCAGATTTTCAATCTGCCTGTCATCTATTTTTGCGTCGATAAGATTTGAATCTTTTCCGGTAGAAATCTTTTTCAGCTTTTTCCAGTCATTGGCGGATAGATCATTGTTAATGATATATATATTCATTCCGGAATTATTTTCAAGCAGTGATGCCACTGCCACAGCTAAATGCTGCATATAACCTCGATCGGCTGCAAAAACTACATTCATAGTTTCTAACTCTCCTGACTCATTCTGATTGGCCCTTGTTTTTTACAACTGAACTATAGAAAACTCAGTTTTGTATGTCAAGAAAGTCCTGATCTCAATATTTTAAATGATAATCGTAAAATACAACTGAATTCTAACTTAATATATGTTACAAGTCGGGTAACATTCTTTATGCAATAATGGATTGCACACATATTTTTATGTGCGCATGTATTTATCGTAATAGTTTTATATTTACCTGAATTACAAGATCAGAAAATGAGGGCTGATTTATGGGTATTAAAATGAAGTTGTTTATGATGTCATTAATTCTGCATCAATCTCTTGCAAAATTACGTGGACTAAAAATATTTGTAAATTCAGGCGAAAGATTATTAATATATCCTTCGCATCTGTATATGTATTATGATCATATTGTCAATACTTATAAAAACGAATATCCCATGTGTGAAAATGAATATCCCATTGATTATACCCGTTACAGAACACTAGAACTGCTTGCCGAACAAATTAGCACAAATAATGTTAAAGGTGATGCTGCTGAAGCAGGAGTGGCATATGGAGACTTTGCATTTATGATAAATCGTTGTTTCCCGAACAGAACACTATATCTTTATGACACTTTTGAAGGGTTTGATGCGAGAGATGTAAGCCGGGACTTGACTGAATCATACGTTTCAGAAAAATATTACGTGGAGTCACTCTCTTCATATTATAATCACAACAAGAAAGATGTTTTTAACTCGATTAAAGACAAAATGAAATATCCTGATAACTGTATCTTCCGAAAGGGTTGGTTTCCTGAAAGCGCGGTTTTCGATAAAGATAAAACTTTCGCTTTTGTTTCTCTTGATATGGATTTATATAAACCTACATATGCTGCTTTGGAATTTTTCTATCCGCGTTTAAGTCAGGGCGGGTATATTTTTATTCATGATTACAATCATAGTGATATCTTAGGAGTCAAGTCGGCCGTTAAAGATTTTGAAGATAAATGCGGAGCAATCTGCAAAGTGCCTATTTCCGATATCTCCGGTTCACTAATAATAAGCAAATAAATTTTTTCCAAAGCTATGGATAATATATGATGATGTTGGACATAATTAAATCATGGGTTCAGAGCAGGGGAAAAAATAACATTTTACTGCACAGTTTGTTATCAAAATACAGACGATTGAAAAGATATTCCGAATTTTATATAAAAGACACATCATTGCCGGAATATATCCAGTTGGAACCGACAACAAAATGCAATTGTAATTGCATAACTTGCGGAAGAAAAACATCAAGGTCTCATCTGCTAAAAAAAGACTTAAGTCTTGATGAATTTAAGAGAATCATATCAGAAATACCGTCATTAAAGACAGTGCAGTTGCAGGGCATAGGTGAACCTTTGATGTGTGATAATTTCGAAGAAATCATTGTGTATGGCCTTTCAAAAGGAATTATATTTAACACGAACTCAAACGCAACGCTTCTTGACGATCATAATATTGATTTTGTTCTCAAGCATTTTAAAGTTTTCAATATTTCTTTTGATTCAATGATTAAGGAAAACTTTGAAAAGATAAGAATCGGAGCTGATTTCGATAAGATAGTACATAACATAAAAAGGCTTATAGCAAGGAAAAAAGAGCTTGGGGCTGAAACAAGGATTGTTTTGTATTTTGTTGTAACGCACCGCAACTATAATGAGCTTCCGTTGTTTTTCGATTTTTGTGAAAATATCGGAGCTGAAGCTGAGATAAGGGAATGTATGCACTGGCTTTGGATGAATCCGGAACACAAAGAGTACTCTGAAGTCACCGACTTTATAAATAGCTGCAGAAGCGTACGGGATGACATAA
>JBEKJX010000100.1:0-9392 GCA_050011015.1 Smithella sp. | reverse complement strand
TGTAATAAATACCAGGCCGAACGCCAAAATCAGGTTCAGCCAGTAACCAATCATCATCACTAACCCGCCAATGAACGGGCCAAGGACTTTTGGCAATCGCTTTTGAATGCTCTGCATCGCAAATGCTATGGTGCGCCGATTATCTGTCACTTCATTGCCTACGACCTCGAATGTTGCCGGAACTGAAAGCGGTTCCCAGTTGGTGATAAATAAAGCTCCTATAATAATGAGCCAGGGTTGATGCGCTGCAAGCAAAATTGAAAACCCCATAACCATAGGCAGCGCCGAAACCAGCATGGCGCTGCGAGCGCCGAGGCGATGGGCAACCTGTCCGCCGATAATGTAGCCAAAACCCTCCAGAAGGTTAACAAACACGGCAAATATGCCCATATATTTAGCGGCCGTAAGCACGTCGCCGGTCGTATCCTTAAGATGGAGAGAAAGAAAATTGCGCCAGATTTCCTCGGAAAGCCCCATGCCCGCGGTGACAACCAGAACCGCCGTCATGGCCCGGTTTATCCCCAGCCACTCTGCCGTCGATCGGACAAATGATGATTTCAGCTTTCGATTTTCTTCAGTCATAATCGTTTATTCTGAATTTCGGGGAGATTATATTTAATACCATATTAATTCAGTGATCACTGTTTGCAATGTAACATAAAATAGTAAAATGGAAAATAAGACTTATAAGGAACTATATAATCCTATATTCGCGAGCAAAACCCCAAAGCTAAGCGAAGGGGAATGCGCTCGCTGCCGAATTTAATTTCAACGGTAAACAATCTTCCTTTTTCCTTGACAGAATCCCTCCGCCCCTCTATCTTAAAGTTGTATAATTTCTCATACAGAGAAAAATAATGATCAGCCGCATTCCGGTGCGGCAGGAAGAACAAAGAGCATGTACGATAGAAGCATGGAAAATCTCTCCGGAAACAATCAACGTAACATCCTATCTGCATTAGGAAGCAAGCGCGGTTTCTATTTATGGTTCCAAAGGCCGCTGCTTATTCTGCTTCTTGTCCTGCTATTGCCCATTTCTTCCGTGGCCGAAAATTCAGCCTGCCGCCGCCTGCCCATGCTGATGGAAAAGTTTCTGGACAGCCACTACGCGATGAAGGATATGACCGGGGAAATCAAGACGCACACAATCGATCAGACGATCAAGAGTCTTGATGTCTCTAAGACGCTGTTCTATGAATCCGATGTAATAATGCTGCGGCAGGTTTTGGAAAATGGATTTAACAGCATGCAATCCGGCGACTGCACCTCTCTACAGCAGGTTTACGATTTGCTCGTCGCGCGGGCCCGGGAAAACGAGGCCATTGTCAAAAAGATTCTGGGGTCCGACTACAAGCTCGACGATACGGTGGAAATGAACATAGACGTGAAAAAGCGTCCCTATGTGAAAACGGCGGCGGAAAAGCATGAACTTCTGAGAAAAGTTGTGCAATTCCAAATCGAAAACGCCCTGCTCACAGGCGTCGATTTGGCAGAGGCTAAGAAGGAGCAGATTCATCGCTATGAGTTGCAGACAATGAGGGTGGTTGAACGCAATCCAGAGAAGCTCATTACAAGCATCATCGAATCCTTCGCTCTCGCCCTTGATCCGCACACAAGCTATCTGTCCCCTGATGAATTTGAGGATATCCGGATTCAGATGCAACTTTCCCTGGAAGGGATAGGAGCTGTTCTGAAAAGCGACAACGGCTTTACTGTCATTGAGGAGTTGATTCCGGGAGGAAGCGCCGAAAGATCGGGCATGCTGAATCCGAAGGACAAAATCATAGCCGTGGCTCAGGAAGGGGAAAAGCCCATTGACATCATAGACATGGACTTGCGCGACGTCGTCAGCATGATCCGCGGTAAGAAAGGAACAAGGGTAACACTGACAATCCTGCGACAGGCGGAGCGCAATACTCGTTTCAACGTCACTATTACGCGCGATAAAATCGATATAAAGGATCAGGAAGCGAAGATTTCTTACGAGATTCGGAAATCCGGTAAAAGGCAGTACCGCTTTGGAGTAATCGATCTTCCCTCTTTCTACGGCGGCGAGAAGGGAGGCAAATCCAGTTACGAAGACATGAAAAGACTTCTCGCAAGAGCCAGGCAGAAGCATGTCGATGGGATCGTACTGGATCTGTCGCGCAATGGCGGGGGCCTGCTCAATGAGGCAGTGCGCATTGCCGGACTTTTTATTGGCAAGGGTGGAATAGTAGCGACAAAAGATAGCAACGACCAGATAACGATTCTAGCCAATGGTTCGGCCGCACCGGGAACGGAATGTGACCAGTGTGAAGTGATTAAGTTCCCCGCGGAAAACCCTCGCACGATCTATACGGGCCCACTTGTCGTGCTAACGAGCCGTCTGAGCGCATCGGCCAGCGAGATTGTGGCGGGAGCTCTCAAAGACTATCATCGAGCGATAATCGTCGGACAGGACCATACCTTCGGTAAGGGATCCGTGCAGGTATTGACACCGATCCCTTCCGGTCTGGGAGGCGGCGGCATGAAGGTTACCACGGCGATGTATTTCCTGCCCGGCGGTAAATCTACCCAGAAGATTGGTGTAGATGCGGATGTGCGGTTGCCGATATTCTTCATTCTCGAAGATATTGGTGAAACTGCTCTGGATTACCCGCTTCCCGCCCAGGCAATCTCTCCTTTTCTCGAAGTGCCGGGAAACGCCGCTCCGGACTGGAAACCTGTAGACCAATCCTTGATCACGGAGGTGGCGGCAAGGTCCAATACCCGGATCGCCAAAGATGTGAAGTTTGCCGAGATCATCAAGAACAACAAAGAGGCCGCCGGCAAAAAGGGAATCATCCGGCTTGCCGACTTACGCAAGGAAATGGATAAAAAAGGCGGTGATATTGATGAGACGCCTACCGAAATAAAAAAGAGAGCCCGTGACCAGTATGCCCCCTTTGTAAACGAGAGCGTTAATGTTTTACTCGATATGGTAAAGCTGGGGTCTGTCAGGCGCATTGAATAACTTATTGAGGCTCTCTCTTTGCAGCAAGCAGTGGATAATCTTAGATTCTTAAGGTTCCTCGTCATGGCTATTCACGAAATAATCATATCTGATCTAACGCATCGTGAGAAATCTCAATGAAGAAAGGATTTATTTTATAAACAAATATTTGTTTTATTCTAACTGTCAGCGGAGTATAATAAAAAAAAAGAAAGGGGGACGTTATAATCTATGGCAGCAAATATAAGTTATGAAAGTAAACCCTGGTTGAAATCCTATGAAAAAGGTGTTCCGGAAAGTATTGACTACGAAGAAATTTGTATGCCCGATATTCTGGATAGAACGGCGCTTCAGTTTCCCCATCACAACGCCTTGATTTTTGAAGGATACAAACTCAATTTTACGCAGCTAAAAGAAATGGTCGACAGATTCGCCACCTGCCTGAAGGATTTTGGAGTTAAGAAGGGCGACGCCGTGGCAATTTTGCTGCCGAATACGATCCAGTGTGTCGCGGCTTATTATGCCATTCTAAAAATAGGCGCGATCACCGTGATGAATAATCCTCTTTATTCCGATCGGGAATTGGAGCATCAATTTAATGATTCCGGTTCTAAAGTATTAATTGCCATGGATCTTCTTGGCAATCGCATGATTGATCTGCGTCCCCGCACACCTATCAAACAAATAGTTATTGCGTCCATCGGCGATTATCTGCCCTTCCCTAAAAATATTTTATTTCCGCTGGTGGCTAAAAAGAAAAAATTGGCTGCCGATGTGAAAACCGCTCAGGATATTTATCGCTGGAAAGATTGCATTGCCAAATATCAGCCCAATCCGCCCAAGGTGAAAAATTCTTTCAGCGATGTCGCCATGTATCAATATACCGGCGGCACAACGGGTGTTTCCAAAGGTGTGGAGCTGACCCATGCCAATTTAAGCAAGCAGGTACAGCAATTAGGCGCCTGGTTCCCCGCTTTTAAAAAGGGCGCGGAAATCATGCTGGGAGCCCTGCCTTATTTTCATGTTTTCGGCATGTCGGTTTCCATGAATTTTTCTGTTTTCATGGGGTGGTCGCAAGTGCTTGTTCCTAAACCGCAACCGGAACCGCTGTTGAAAGCCATCAAACATTTTAAGACTTCTTTCGCGCCTCTGGTGCCCACGATGTATATTGGCATGCTGCATCACCCTGATTTGAAAAATACCGATATGAGCTGCATTAAAGGCGCCTTTTCCGGCAGTGCGCCGCTGCCGGTTGAAGTGATCGGTGACTTTGAAAAAATGACCGGCGCCACGATTGTAGAAGGATTTGGAATGACGGAAACAACACCGGTCACCCACGTTAATCCCTTTGCCGGCGGCGCCCGCAAAGTCGGTTCAGTCGGTGTTCCCGTTTCGGATACGCTATGCCGGATAGTGGATTTGGATGAAGGCACAAAAGATATGCCGGTTGGTGAGCGCGGCGAATTAATCGTCAAAGGGCCGCAGATTATGCGGGGATATAAAGGCAAACCGGAAGAAACGGCAAATACCCTGAAGGACGGTTGGATCTATACCGGAGATATCGCGACGATGGATGAAGACGGATATTTTTATATTGTCGACCGCAAGAAAGATATGATTATTTCCGGAGGCTATAACGTTTATCCGCGGGATATCGACGAGGTATTCTACATGAATCCGAAAGTTCAGGAAGCCTGCGCCATTGGAATTCCCGATCCGAAGAGGGGTGAAAGCGCCAAGGTTTTCATTGTCCTGAAAGAAGGAGAAACAGCAACGGCTGAAGAAATGATTGAGTTCGCCAAGGCCCATCTGGCGACTTATAAACTGCCCACAGAAATTGAATTTCGCAAAGATCTTCCAAAAACCAATGTGGGGAAAATACTGCGCAAAGAATTAAGGGCCGAGGAATTAAAGAAAAGAAAGTAATGATACGTATAAAGATGCAATATTTTGTATCTCTTCTTCGAAAAAAGAAATGTTATAAGGAGATACAAAACAATTCTTTTTCAACGTTGAAGGAAAAATTGCTTTAGTGATATTGAAGCTCTCCCAAGGCAAGCCACGGAGAATCTTCGATTCTTAAGGAATATTATGATATATATTCGCTCACTTATTCCGTAGCACGCTACAGGAATGCGTTCGCTGCTGAATTCTATATTCGCGAGCAAAACCCCAAAGCTAAGCGAAGGTGTTTGCGCTCGCTGCCGAATTCAACAGGCCCGGCGTTTGAAATATTATGAACATTTCAAATGCCGGGCCTCAAAATATTATATTCAATGGATTTGTTGTTTCGAAGATGCAATAAACAATCGCGTCAAGTTAGCGAGGAAATCTCATTTTCCATGACATCCAGAATTCGTTTTACTTCGCTTTTCGTCACGGCCGTTTCGCAGAAACCGGCGGTTATCGTGAGGTTCTCATGGAATCCGCTCAGGGAAACCGCCAGAACCGGAGGAGTTGCTATGGTGGTGGTAATATAGGACAATTTCACCAAGGCATCACCAAAATCCATTTCTCCCGCATGTATGCTACCTGTGTTCGTAAACAGCGGCGCGACATCCCGGCCGGATGAAGCCTGTTTCTTCTGCGCGTTTCCCATTTGGTCGTGAATCCAGAGGGCGGCCGAAAATGGAAGGGTCTTGAAAAGAATAGCAGATATGGGTATAGGACCCAGGCCGATATAATCGCTCTTGTGGTCGCCCAAACGGTCACGCACGAAGAAGAGCGTGTCATCAAAGGCAGTCCCGAGCCGGGAACCTATGGAAAGGTATGTGAACCCGGAAAGATTGCACAAGGCGCCAGCCTTTTTGCCCGGTATGTAACGCCTCAGGTCCACAGTTCCAACAGTCCTGGGCCAGAGATTTTCCCCGGGCTTTTCCGGCCCATAAAACGCCCTCAAAAACGCCGTCAACAGCATGTCATTCACTGTGGCATTGTGCCTGCGGCCGTATTCCTTTAATTTCCTGAACAGGTCGGGCCCGATGGTGCGTAGCATCATTGTCCCGCGGGAAAAAGGGGTGTTCATCGAGGCGGGAGTCCTTCGAACGAGAGGAATCATAAATTCATAAAAATCACGAAAATTCCTCCGAATTATGCGGAAATAATCTCCCGGAGCGAAGCTTAGAATCACCTGTCTCAGGCTGCGGCTTCCCAAAACATTGGGTTCTGGGCGATACGCGGGATCACGTAAAAGATTGCGGTATATCGAGGCAAGCAGGCTCAAATAATTCTTGGCCCCTCCGCCGTCACAAGCGACGTGCTCAATACCGATCACCAGCGTGTCTTTTTCGGAACGTACAAGCCTTGCTGTAACCTGCGGGCCGCTGTGAAGATCAGTGCGCGGGATGGTCGAAAGACAAGGGCCTATATCATCGTCATATTCGGATGTTTCCAGAACTTCAAACAGGCTGACGCCGTCAAGATTCTCCATGCGCTCCCAGTAATGCCTGAAGGTTTTTCGGACAAAACGGCAGCCTAAAATCGGCTCGACATCCAGCGTGAGCCTGAGAGCCCTTGCCATCCGCGCGGCATCAACGCGTCCGTCGAACTCGACCACGCACCGGATGCAGGAGTCGTGGGAGTTCCGCATCCAGTACAGAATATGGTCTTCCAGCACCACGGGGAAACGCCGTGGAACAGAATAGAAATCGGCGCCTGTTTCCATCATATCTTCGTCTCCATGCTATATGATTGAATTCATAAGCGAGCATCTCCCGCAGCAAGCTGCGTGATAAGCGAGCGGATACTGAATTCGGTAGCGAGCACGTTACCCGTAAAGTGCTACGGGATAAGCAAGCGAATATATAATTACGATATTTCTTAAGAATCGAAGCCTCTCTGCGGCTTGTCGCGGAGATTTTTCAATTCTAATTTACCTTAAGAATCGCGATATTTATTACTTAATATTATGTGACATTCGATGCAATAAGATATATATTAATTGAAATCGGTACTACAGTAATACGTTATATTTTACAAATAAAATTATCCATTAATTTTATTTGTAATGACGTTTATTTTTTACGAAGTTTTTAATCATTTACATAATCCTCTGATATTGTAAACCTTCCGGCGACTAATAGCCTGACAAGGAGATAAAAAGGTAATAATCGGGAGTGAGTGAAGATTCTTGTCTGCCTGCCGCGGATAATTTCAGTTCGGCCGCGAGGGCAAATCTCTTCGCAAGCTGCGGAATAAGCAAGCCATTACTAAATAATATTTTTTCTTGGAAATCTTCAATTCTTGAGAACTTGATTTTCTGTGAAGAAAGTATAGAAGAAAGGCCTTTGTATGTCGATCATGAAAAACTCAAGAAAAGCCCCATAACCTTACAGCAGTTATGGGGCTTTCTGATTTTCAGTATTCTGAAACCGTTAAGAGACTTATTTTGTTGTTACTGCTTTGATGACAGCTTGAACTCTGCGGTTCTGCTGCCGTCCTTCCTCGGTGCTATTGCTGGCAATCGGCTTAGTCTGTCCATAACCGACAGAAGACAGGCGGGATGCCTTGACCCCAAAATGGTTGATAAGGTATAGCCGGACGCTGTTGGCACGGGCTTCAGACAGCTTTTTATTGTATTCCGGTGTGTAAACATTGTCGGTATGACCTTCGATCACAGCAGTAGTTTTGGGATATTTTTTCATAAAATCTGCTACCTTCTTGATTTCACTATTATATTTTTCTTTAACAACGGCCTTGTCGGTATCGAATTCCACATTAAGCGCAATAGTGACAACACAATTGGGACAGTCGTTAATACGACTATCTTTATTCAGTTCGGGCAAACCACCAGGTCTGACATCCGCCTGTGCAGCCGTTACAACAGCCATTAACATGATGATTACCGCTAAAATACCAATTTTCTTCATAATATTCTCCTTTCATAATGACTTCAAAGTAATTAATTTTAAAAAAACTCTTACATTTTCAATGCATCTTTTTCAGTAAATTATTTGTATTAATACTAAAATAAATCATTTATGTCAAAGGTATTCTTTATCTTTTTTAATTCAATATCAGAAAATAATATCAATTCTTAACAAAGAATGTTCTAAAAAAAGGACCTCACAACTTTACTATGGTCATGAGGCCCTCGTCTTTTTAAAAAAATATTTATTATAAATTTATTTGGTACGCATCGCTTCCATAACTGCCACGACTCTGCGGTTTTTCTGCCGCCCTTCTTCCGTGTCATTGCTGGCGATAGGCTTACTCAGTCCATAACCGACAGCGGTGATGCGAGATCCATCTATACCGAATTTGTCAATCAGGTATTGCCGTACGCTGTTAGCGCGTTCCTCAGACAACCCCTGGTTGTAGGCGGCATTGCCGACATTGTCGGTATGGCCTTCAATTACAGCATTTGTATCAGGAAACTCTTTCATGAAATCGGCTGCTTTTTTGATGTTGTTATAATATTTTTCCTTGATAACGGCTTTCGCTGTATCGAATTCTACATTAAGATTTATGGTAACCTTCTCCTTCATTGGAACAGGTGCCTGTTTTGCACAACATTCAGGAAACAGAACACAGTTACAGTTATTAATTCTATTATCCACATTCAATTCGGGCAAACCACCGGGCCTTACGTCTGCCTGTGCAACCGTTACAACAGCCATTAACATGATGATAACCGCTAAAATTCCAATTTTTTTCATAAGATTCTCCTTTCACAATGACTTGCAAGAAATTACTTTTATTAAAAACTCTTTCATTTTCAACGCATCTGTTTTCAGTAAATTATTTGTATTAATACTAAAATAAATCTATTATATCAAAGTCATCATTAATCTTTTCTTAATTCCATATCAGAATAAAATATTAATTCATAACATAGTGTGTTCTAAGACGAAAACCTCACAACCTTGTAATGGTCATGAGGCCTTCGTCTTATGAAAATAAATTGTTATAAATTTACTTTATCCGCACCGCTTCCATAACTGCCACAACTCTGCGATTCTTCTGTCGCCCTTCCGCAGTGTCATTGCTGGCAATAGGTTTATTCAATCCATAACCTACAGCAGTAAGGCGAGATCCGTCTATACCAAATTTGTCAATCAGGTATTGACGCACATTTTTAGCGCGTTCCTCAGACAACCGCTGATTGTAAGCTGCTTTGCCCACATTGTCGGTATAACCTTCAATTGTAGCATTTGTATCAGTAAACTCTTTCATGAAATCGGCTACTCTCTTAATTTCGTCATTATATTTATCTTTGACAACTGCCTTCGCGGTATCGAATTCCACATTGAGTGTTATGGTGACAGTTTCACGCACTGGAGGAGGAGGAGGTGGTGGCGGAGGAGGCGGTGGTGGTGGCGGTGGCGGAGGAGGTGGCTCCTCTACTACTACTGGCGGTGGACAACACGGGGGACAGCTACAATTTTTAATACTATCATCCATTTTCAATTCCGGCAAA
>JBEKJX010000099.1:0-9419 GCA_050011015.1 Smithella sp. | reverse complement strand
CGACGATGCCTGAGGCGATAAGTCCCATGATCTGATCATGTAGCATCTGCCTGTATCCGGCATGATCCTCATTCCAGATGACGAGATCAACGGCCAATCCTTTTAATCGCCAGTATACGTGGGCATGAATAAGCTGACGCACAAGTTCGATATGGGATTGTTCGGAAATCTTTAACAGTACAATAGGTAGGTCGCCTGATATGGCATAGCCCCAAAGACCTGATTGCCCCCGGCGATTTTCGGTTATAATATTGGAATCGGCGCGCATGGAGTCATTTGCATAAATGAGGGAACTGGCAATATGGCAATAAAGCTGCGCATCGGCCTCAGTGGTATTGATCTGCCTTAGGAGAACCTGGCTCTGTGTCCATGCCATATCGAAAACACGATCCGCGATCCGCCTGTCGTGATATTTATCAACCAGAATTAAGGCGGCATCTCTGGTTTCATTAATTCCAAAAACCATGTCTATCGTAGCCGATTGTTCCGGTTCAAGCGTTATTCTGGACATGATGGAGACAATAGGATCAAGAACCGAACCCTGACTATCGGAGAGCGTTCCAAAAAGATCAGTTTGATTGTACATCGCCTGTGGATCGTTAATAGTATTCCCCCGGCCTATAAAACGCGTCCGGTCGGTTTCGTAGGAAATCTGCTCAATTTCCGTTCCATGCACAGCCATCAAGTGGAACATCCAGTAATTCTTCTCGCTTTCAGAACGCGGCCGGCGGGAGCAAAGAATAGCCCGGCGCTGTTCGATAATTTCGGTCTGAACAAAAAGATTGGAAAAAGCCGGATGAATTTTATCCGCGGCAGGATTAGCGATGACCACCTCCGCATAGCTTGTGATGTCAATGGTTCTCCTCGAACGCGAGTGATTTGTTATGGTCGTCCGGCGAAGTTCGATATCATCTTCCGGCGAGACAACGATTTCCGTATGGACATCAAAATCATGGTCACGGCGGCGAAATTCCACGCGGCCATCCGAGAAAATCGCTTCGTAATGTAGAGGTTGCTTGAGGGTGGGTTGATAAGTTGTTGACCAAACTTCCCCGCTTTTTACATCACGGAGATAACAAAATATTCCGGAGTTATCGCATGTGCTGTCTTCCCGAAAACGGGTTAAGGCGATATCCTTCCAGCGGCTGTAACCGCCGCCGGCATTGGTCAGCATGATGTGATATCTTCCGTTTGAAAGCAGTTGTATTTCCGGAATTGTTGTGTCGGGAGTATTGAAAACGCGTACAGGGGTTTCCATGCCGACAGGTTCCTTATGTGAACTGGCAAGTTCGGGAGGGGCGGCGTAAAAAGAGATGGCTTTTGGAACCTTTTCCTGGAGCAACAGCATGGTAGACTGAAATAATGGTTCCGACTCAAATAATTTTTGCATCGGTCTATCCAGTAATAAATAGGCCAGCGCGAGCAGAGACATGCCCTGGTGATGCGCCATGAAGGAATGTACCACAGCGTTTGATTGGCCTCGTGTCAGGCGCGATGGAGTGTAATCGATCGCTTCGTAGAAACCGAATCTGCCTTCAAAGCCAGCCGACGAAAGTTTTTCCAGATTAAGGCACGCCTCTTCCGGTTTCACCATCAAAGCCAGTGCTGAGGCGTAGGGAGCGATAACCATATCCTCTGCCAATCCTCTTTTCAGGCCAAGACCAGGTACACCGAAGGCTCGATACTGATAATTGAGATGGCTGTCAAAGGCGTTGTAGCCTGATTCGGAAATTCCCCACGGAACCGAGTGTTTTTTTCCATATTCGATGTGCCTGGCTACAGCCGCCTTGTAAGTTTGGTCAAGAAGAGAGTTTTCGTATGTCGGCATTACCAGAAGAGGCATCAGATATTCGAACATGGAACCGCTCCACGATACGAGAACAGGCTTTCCTCCGGCGGTGGTAAGCAGTCTTCCCAGGGCGAACCAACTCTCCTGAGGCAGTTTTCCCTGGGCGATTCCCACAAAATTGCTAAATCTTGCTTCCGCTGCCAGCAAATCATAGAAACTGGTGTCGCGTCGCCAGTTACTGATGTTATATCCGATAGTAAGCAGATTACACGCTTTATCAAACAGAAAATCGTATTCTATCCGGGTGAGATCGCCACATTGCTTTGCCAGTAATTCTATATCAATCATAATGGTTGCCAAACGCCGGCTGGTGTCTGTGATTATTTTTTTAAGTTCATCAAGGTGCGCACATTCATCGGCAGTTAGATCAGCCTTTATGCGTTCTTCGATGGCAGATAGCTCTCCTTCAAGTTTGGTTAAATTCCTCAAAGTCATTATTTCATTGAGTTTTGGTACTTTATTAATTATCCCGGAAAATTGATGGTCAAATATCCATGATGCGAAAAACCTCAGTTCATCAAGGGCAGCCGTGCATTGATTGATGAATGCTTTTGCCCAGTATCTTAATGAATCGTTGGGGTCGCTTTCGAGAACATCAACTTCGGCATTTATATCTGCTGCGATTGCTGACAGTCGTTCGAGAAATGATTTCATTTCCACCAATGTGGCCGGTTCAGAAGAAATCGCTGCCGCCAGATCTTTTTTAAGCTGAATTAGTTGAGCCGGAGCAGATTTTCCCGCAGTGTCCGCGAAGATTTCCAGAGTGTCTTTCAGCCCCGCTAATATTTGCGGTCCTGTGATTTTATGATCGGGAATTGAAAATAATCCTGATCTTAATATCAGCAGATAACCGACAAGGTTTCCACTGTCCACCGATGAAATATAGAGGGGAAACAGGGGTTCCAGCGATTGCGTTTCGTACCAGTTGTAAAAATGGCCTCTATGACGTTCCAGGGATTCCATGGTGTGGAGTGTATTTGCCGTGCGTTCGATAAATTGCCTCGTAGTTATAAAGCCAAAATCACAGGCGCAGAGATTCGCCAGGAGCGACAGTCCCATGTTCGTCGGTGATGTGCGATGCGCGACCACATCAACAGGCTGCTCCTGATAATTATCCGGCGGCAGCCAATTATCTTCGGGACCAACAAATGTTTCGAAAAATGCCCAGGTTTTTCGGGAAATTTTTCTGAGAAAAATAATCTGGTCAGAAGTGAGTCGTGCTTCAAGGCGTCGTATAGGTTTGCTGATCCAATAGGCAATTAAGGGAGAAATCAACCATGTAAAGAGGAGGGGACTTGCCAGTATTATATTTAATGGACGGGAAAAAAAGATGGCGATTGAAGCGGCAATGGCAAAGAAAGAGGCGAACCACATGGTTTCTAAATACCCGGCAATCTCATCGCCTTGATGGTTATTGCTGTTTTCAGACGGATTCCATTCGAGAAGCCGTTTATGCGTAATCAGCATTCGCCAGAGTGTGCGGGCGATTGCATCAGTATGAAAATAGGCTTCATGAGGCAGGCAAGTGATCGCGAACGCGGCTTGCATAAGATTATTGCCCGCTTTATGCGCGACAGAAGTCAGATGATGTGTCCAAATCACATTTTGTTGTTTTCTAAACAAATCAAGGCCAGACATAATTAAAGCAGGGAAAAGAATGATTCCAAGTACTGTCAGTGTCCAGAACCAGGCCGAAGGCAGCAACGTCCAGCCAATTATTAGCATAAGGGTTAAAGCTGGGGATGTCAGGCTTCTGCGCAGATTGTCGAATATCTTCCATTGGGAAAGTTTTGACAGGGGATTTTCCCTGGTGCTTCCGTCAAAAGCGGGGACCGTCGACATAATCCACCGTGCAATTTGCCAGTCTCCGCGAATCCAGCGATGCCTTCGGCTTACGTCGGCTTTATAGCTGGGTGGATATTCCTCATATAACTGCACATCGCTTATCAATCCCGATCGGGCGTAACATCCTTCAATAAGATCATGACTGAGGATCTTATTTTCAGGGAGATATCCATTAAGGGCAGTCTCAAATGCGTCAATATCATAGATGCCTTTGCCGATAAAAGAACCTTCACCAAATATATCCTGATAAACGTCGGAAACAGTTTTCGTGTATGGATCAATGCCGGAGTTGCTTCCATACATGGCCGAATAAAGCGATAAGTTTATGTTGGGGAGACTTACGGAAACCCTTGGCTGCAGGATACCGTATCCTTCACAGACCCGATTCCGTTTTTTATCATATTGAGCGCGGTTCAGCGGGTGCGCCATAGTTCCTATAAATTGCCATGCCGCATCACGCGGCAGTTTTGTATCTGTATCGAGAGTGATGACATATTTCACATTTCTTAACGCTGTAGTATCACCGACAACCAGCGAAAAGAGATTCCCGGAAGAATCTTTTATCCTGCCGCGCAGAAAGGCATTCAAGTCAGCCAGTTTCCCCCGTTTTCGTTCATAACCCATCCAGATGTTTTCTTTAGGGTTAAAGCGGCGTGAGCGATGAAACAAGAAAAAAATGTCGCCTGTTGAACTTTTGTATTTCTCGTTTAAGGCGTCAATTCCTTTATTTGCCAGCCACAGCAGTTGTTTATCATCCGGCATTGTCTCTATCTTGGCGTCCCGGAAATCGGTCAATATGGCGAAACGCAGATTGTCGTCCTGATTGGCCAGAAATCTTATTTCTATTGACTCAATCAAGTTCGTGATGTTTTGCGGGCTTATGAGCATTGTTGGAACAACGACCAGCGTGCGGTATTCAGGCGGGATACCTTTGGAGAAATCCATCCGGGGCAAGGGATGTGGCGCAACCAGCAAAGTTGACAGCCAGTTTACCAGTGCTACCGCCAAATGGCTTGTGCACAACAAGAAGAGAAATCCGATGATGGCCAATGGCCAACCATGTAGTCCATCTTTATGCGCCTTAGTCAGTAAAAAAGCTGTAAAGATGACAGTCGATAAGGTTATAGAGCCTATATACAGCAGTAAAGGGATTCGATGACTTAACTGTAGTATAACTTTAAAGGGTGATAAGCGTACTTTAGCCAGACTTTCCAGTTCGGATAATCCCTTGTCAATGAGGTAAAAACCTACATGCGCGGTACGGTCATAAGCGCTATTTTCGGTGCTTGCTTTTTTGGCGAGGCCAATCGCCATGCGCGCCACTTCGCTTTCTGATAAATTGCTTTTCCTGGCGATCCTTTCTATTACATGGCGGTAACGGTCACGGGTGGAAAAATCCATTTTGACATAAATATCGCCGGGATCACCTCGCAGGATTTGATCTGCCGCGCTCATAGTCTCGACGAATTCACGCCAGTTCATTGTCCCCAGAAAACGCAGGCTGGTGATACTATTGCTTATGGAAACCTGATCGGATGCTTGTTGTTGACTTTCTAGATTTACAAATGTCTTGATGGTCTGGCCGTATTCGGAGAGACGTTGTTCGATCCAAGTAAGAGGCAATGCCAGAGCGGGACCTTGGCCCTGCAACTGACGTGAGATTTCCGCGATAAAAGCGCCAACCATCGGCGGGTCTGATCGAGCCATATCCGCGATTTCCAAAAAAAGGTTCTTGGGATCCTTCTGGGCGGTGGCCGTCATTTTACTCGCCCAGTAATCGGCTATGTTGCGGTTGGCTCTGTCGTTAGATATGCGGACGGCTATACGTCTTATGTTTTCTATCAATGCCAGGCGCAACATAATGGGAATAGCCCATAATTCGCCAAGTTTAAGTACTGTGACCGCCTGGTAGGAAGATACAAATAAACTGATGGTTTTTGAATCCACACGCCCGTCGCCATGGGATATCATTTCCAATGCTATGTCATATACCCGCGGAAGATTGGCAGATGGGCCGTTAGCCAGGTGAGGCAGTTCTCTGCTGTAAACTTTGGGCAAATGCTCTCTGGCAGTGCGAATCTGTTCTTCGATCAGGTAAAAATTATCCAGAAACCATTCTTCCGCCGATGTGATACTGAGATTGTCCTTAATGGCATTCGTCAGGATGTTCCGGACTTCAAACAGGACACCTTCATTATCCGTTAATCTTTTTAGAAGTTGGTTCGAGGTGCGGCCGGTGCCTAACTTGTGTGCGCCCGCTATAGTCTTGCCGTGCTGCCGCATCTGCTTGGAACTGAATAATTCGGATCGCAACAGTTCGTCGGCTGTTAATTTTTTCCGTAAATTTACGTCCGGAAGTTGCGTCTTCAGACGACTTAAATAATTTAAAATGAAACCGCTCGTTTTCAATTTTTATGCTCCATATGACGATGGTTGAAGGGCTGTTGAAATATTTTAGTTTTATGAAAAAGTTTCTTTAACAATGAAAGGCAAAGATTAATTGGTGAACGTCCCTAATTTTCACAGAAAATTACAGCTGAATAATTACATTTTAATTTTAACAGTTTTATGAAAAAAGATCAATAGATTAAATAAAACTAAACATTTAGAAGCTCAGAACTGGTAATCTTATCCTGCCTGCCTGTAAGTAATGTTTTGTTATTTGTTGGATTTAAGATACGGCAACGCCAGCTGCATTTTCTTCAGGGCTTGTTTTTCAATTTGGCGTGCTCGTTCCCGCGAAATATTATATTTGCTTCCTATCTCCTGCAGCGTTTCGGGGTCATCTGCCATAACGCGGTTAAGAATAATGTAACTTTCCCTCTCGTTGAGATTAGCCAGAGCTCCGGCTATATGACGCTGGACCAGACTTTTTTCTTCGTCTTTAATTAAAGATACCTCTTGATCATCACCTTCGTAAGCCAGAAAATCTATATGCGAGTCAGTGCTTTCGTCATTGATAATTTCATTCAGAGAGACATCCCGCGAACCCATGCGCAAATCCATTTCTTCTACTTCGGAATCCTTGACTCCCAGAGAGGTGGCGATCTCACTGAATTCCGGATTTTTTTTTGAAATAGTCTCAAGTTCTTTTCTGGTCTGATTTAATTTAAAAAATAGTTTTCTCTGCGCTTGTGTCGTGCCGATTTTGACAATACTCCAGGATTTCATGAGGTAATTTTGAATATAAGCTCGAATCCACCAAACCGCGTAAGAAATCAATCTGTAACCTTTGTAAGGGTCAAATTTTTTTACGGCGTGAATAAGGCCTATATTGCCTTCCTGAATTAAATCAGATAGTTTAAAACCATAGTTGCGGTATTCATGGGCGATCTTGACTACAAAACGCAAATTGGAAACAATCAGCTTTTCTGCTGCTGCCACATCGTTATACTTTTTTAAACGCACGGCCAGCTTAAATTCCTCTTCCGCAGTCAAAAGAGAAAAGCGATTGATTTCAGCTATATATAAATTAAGAGTACCGGTTATTACTGGTAGTTCCAAAGATCACGCCTCCCCACCGAGTTATACATTTAATAACTTTTATCCAACTATAATTTGCGGGTCAAGATAATTTATTATTACCAATCCTTGACATGGAAAGTTTTGATGTTTAAAGTACAATAAAATCAAATTTGAGGCAATTAAATGAAATCAATAAATAAAACAATGATTGATCATGCTATCAAGATTGCGCATGAAATAAAAGCTGACGCGTTGCTTGTCTGTGTTGATGTGATCGACGATATGCCCGTTGTGCTGGATGAAATAAAAAAAGATATTACCTTTGTTGTTGTTTGCCGCGAGAATGAAAGCATATCAGACGAGATGAAGAAAGATGCTCAAATATTATTCATCCCCAATGTAAATTTAACCCGTGTGGGAAAGATTAAAATTGCCATTGCCAAAGGAATAGTTCTGGGCACTTTTAAAAGAGGAGATAAGGTCGTATGTTTAAGCGGAGTGCCCAGGTTTGGTTACGCCGACAGCATTTTTGTCATTGATGTAGGAAAAGAATTTGAAATTTTAACATCCGATTTCATTAATGATGTCATTGAAAATGTCCGGCCGGAGGTTTTTAACGCGGCTTTAAATATTGCCTGTGAACTGGCCGCTCAGGGGAGAGAAAACAAAAGAATAGGAACGATATTTGTTTTGGGAGATCATGAGAGAGTCATGCAACTTTCCCAGCAAATGATTATTAACCCCTTTTTAGGATATTCGGAAGATCAACTTAATATTCTGAATCCGGAATTAGAAGAAACAATTAAAGAATTCTCCGCTATCGACGGCGCCTTTATCATTAAAGAAAACGGTGTGCTGGTAACTGCGGGAAGACATCTTAGCGCCGCGCTTGGCAGCCGTGACTTTCCTCCCGGTTTGGGGAGCCGTCATATTGCCGCTGCCGGCATTACCAGCGTAACGAAAGCTGTGGCTATTGTAATTTCGGAATCTTCAGGAAATGTAACCGTTTTTAAAAACGGCAAACTGTTTGTAACAATCGAAAAACCTGTAGAATAGTGAGAATGAAATATGCGTTTTGACAAATTTACTTTGAAAGTCCAAGAAGCGATTCAGGAAGCGCAGTCGCTGGCCGGCTCTCTGGGTCATCAATCTATCGAACCGGAACATCTTCTTGTTTGTTTTCTGAGGCAGGAGGAAGGCATCGTTGGCGCGATCCTCACGAAACTGAATGCTTCGCCTCAGAAGATTGAACAGGAACTTACCCATTATCTGAAAAAGCAGCCGAGCGTTCAGGGCGAGGGCGCGGGTTCGGTGTACATGTCCACGCGTGTGAATAAGATATTCGACAAGGCGCTGACTGAATCGGCGCAGCTCAAAGACGAATACGTCAGCGCTGAACATGTGCTGATTGTGATCGCCGAAGAAAAGGAAGGTCAAGCCGGGAAAATCCTGCGCCAGGCGGGCATCACCAAGGAAAATATTTTCAAGGTACTGGTGGATATCCGCGGAAATCAGCGTGTGACCGATCCGAATCCGGAAGGCAAATATCAGGCACTCGAACGCTATGCCAGGGATTTCAATGAACTGGTGAAGAAAGGCTCCTTTGATCCTGTCATAGGACGGGACGAGGAAATACGCCGCATCATGCAGGTGCTCTCCAGACGCACAAAGAACAATCCGGTGCTCATCGGCGAACCCGGCGTTGGTAAAACGGCCATTGTAGAAGGTTTGGCGCAGCGCATTGTCAACGGTGACGTGCCGGAAAATCTCAAAAACAAACGCGTGATCGGTCTGGATGTCGGCGCTTTGATCGCGGGCGCGAAATACCGCGGTGAATTTGAAGAGCGCCTGAAAGCTGTTTTAAAAGAAGTCATCAGTTCCGAGGGCGAGATCATTCTCTTTATTGATGAAATTCATACCGTCGTCGGAGCGGGCGCGGCGGAAGGATCGATGGACGCATCCAACATGCTGAAACCCGCCCTGGCGCGCGGCGAATTGCGCTGTGTGGGCGCGACAACGCTCAACGAATATCGTAAATACATAGAAAAAGACGCGGCATTGGAGCGGCGTTTTCAGCCTGTTTTGGTAAAAGAACCGACAGTGGAAGATACTATTGCCATCCTGCGCGGATTAAAGGAGCGTTACGAAGTTCATCATGGGGTGCGAATCAAGGATTCGGCCATAATTGCCGCAGCGACGCTTTCGCACCGTTACATAGCCGATCGTTTCCTGCCGGATAAAGCCGTGGATCTTATTGACG
>JBEKJX010000098.1:0-9422 GCA_050011015.1 Smithella sp. | reverse complement strand
TAATATTATTCGTGGGCAGGTCTTTGCTGTAAAAACCGATGATCATAGAACCGATGTCCTCTCCGGTGGAAATACTTATTACCGGCTGTTGCGATCCTTGAGGCAATTGATTGAGCACCGCGTTGACCTTGGTGTTAATTTCGGTAAGCGCTTTGTTGGCATCATAGTTAAGGCGCATGTTTGCGGTGATG
The DNA here is from genome assembly GCA_050011015.1 of Smithella sp. Classification (GTDB taxonomy): domain Bacteria; phylum Desulfobacterota; class Syntrophia; order Syntrophales; family Smithellaceae; genus Smithella. Next base: position 9,231 of record JBEKJX010000098.1, on the reverse strand, counting down.
ATGCTCACGCTTTGCGAACTTGATGAGGTGAGGTAGTCGATACCATTAGCCTGGGCGATGGAATTTTCCAGCGGTGTGGTGATGAAACCGGATACCAACTCAGGGTCGGCGCCGGTATAAATGGTTGTTACGGTTATCACCGCAGTCTGAGTTGCCGGATACTCCCGTACGGGGAGAAGATTAATGGAACGCAGACCCAGCACAAGAATCAGCAGACTGACCACAGTAGCAAGAACGGGACGGCGGATGAAAATGTCAGTGAATTTCATGGTGCTTTCTTCTCCATTACTGATCTAAAGGTACGGGGTTTGCGTCGTTTGCGGGCTGTGCCGCGTTATTGATGATCACCGGGCTTCCGTTTCGGAGCTTGAGCTGACCGCTGGTGACAATGAGGTCACCCTCTTTGATTCCTTTAGTGATAGCCACCTGATCACCGCGCGCAGGTCCTAAAATGACAAATGTTTGCCGGACAAACAGAGAGGGTTTACCGTCTTTAGCTACACCTTTTCTTTCAACAATGTAAACAGTCTCGCCGTAAGGATTAAAGGTTACTGCTGTCCGGGGAATTGTCAGATAACGCATGGCTTTGCCGGCCCGAACATTGATTGTCGCATACATGCCCGGAAGCAAGTTGTGTTTCGGGTTGGGAATGATTGCCTCAATCTGGACATTACGCGTTTGCGAATCAACCTTCGGGCTGATCGCTGAAATATTGCCTTTAAATTTTTTGTCGGGATATGTATCGGTTACGGCTGCAATCTCCTGTCCGGATGAAATACGGGAAAGTTCCTGCTGCGGCAGATAGAAATCAACGTAAATCGGATCGAGCGCCTGCAGTGTGACAATCTTTTCTCCCGGGTTTAAATACTGGCCGGGATTTACCGAACTGATGCCCAGCCGGCCTGCAAAGGGCGCGCGGATAGTCTTTTTTCCCACCAGAGCTTCCTGCTGGGCGACCTGGGCCTGTTTGCCCTTAAGATCGGCCGCATCGGCATCAAGCGATGCCTTGCTTACGGCCTGTGCTGCAAACTGTTTTTTGTTACGCTCGTAAACACTTTGCGCCAGGTCGGCTGCTGCCATGAGCGTGTGCATTTGGGCAATGTCGGAATCCGCGTTGAGATGGAGTAATAGTTGGCCGCCATTCACATTGTCGCCCGATTTGAAATGAATACTTTGCACCAGGCCGGAAACCTCGCTTGCCACATCTACGCCGCGCACGGCCCTTAGTGTGCCCACAGCCTGAATTTGCGTCTGCCATTCCTCCGTTGCAGCCTTAACTGCCGACACTGTAACCGCCGGTATCGGAGCCGAAGATATGAATTTTTTTATCATGTAGGATTTAAATCCCTGATACCCGAAAATTCCGCCAAAAATCACGCCGACAATTATCAGCATTATTATCATACGTTTAGTCATGCTTCGTCTCCTCTTTGATTAAAAGATAAACCAATGCCGCTCCGATTAAATCCCCGCTTTTTCTAATGGGGAATCGGCGGATATCGCTTTGCGGTTCCACCAGCCGCCGCCGAGGGCCTGGAAAAGCGCGGCGGTATCAGCATATCGCTGCGCCCGGGCCGTAATCACATTAAACCGTGTTTTCTGATAATCGCGTTCGGCAATTAGCAGCAACGGATAACTCACTGCGCCGAGTTCATATTGTTTTTCGGTCAACGCCAGTGCCGTTTTCGCGGCGGCCTCGGCCTGAGCCTGGGCCTGTAATGTTCGTGCGTCGGTTTCCAGAGCACGCAGTACATCAGCCACATCCTGAAAAGATTTCAAAACCGTCTGCCGGTATTGAGCCGCCGCCTGATCATAGACAGCGATAGCGCTGCGACGTTTTGCGGTGAGTTCCCCGCCGTGGAAGACCGGTTGTAAAAGACCGGCACCCAGATTCCAGACCACGCTTTGTCCGTTGAAGAGGACGTCGGTGCTGACGGCCTGAAATCCGTAACCGCCGCTCAGTGTAATTTGTGGATACAGGTTGGCTGTCGCCACACCAACCGCTGCACAGGCCTGATGCAATAATGCTTCGGAGGCACGAACGTCAGGACGCTGATGCGCCAAAAGCGATGGCAGGCTTACCGGTAGTGATTCCGGTAAATGCAATGAATCAAGGCTGAATTCGGGTATCTTCCCGTCGCCGGGAAACTTTCCGATCAGCACCGAGAGAGCGTGGCGGGTCATGTCCAACTGCTTTTCTAACGGCGGCAATCCCGCCCTGGTCATGGCCAATTCTGTCTCTTGCGATAATACAGCCGTTTTAGATACCGCGCCCAGTTCAAATTGCTTTTTAAGGACATCAAACTGTTTTTGTTGCGCCGCAAGGATTTCCATGGTTGCACTGATCTGCGCCCGCAACGATGCTTCCTGGATTGCAGCCGTCACGATATTAGCGGTAAGGGTCAGGTAGGCACCCTCAAGTTGAAACTGCTGATATTCGACCTGCGCCTGAAGCGCTTCAAGCTGGCGCCTCGCGCCGCCGAAGATATCGAAAGTATAAGAGACATTTACTGACGCGTTGATAAGCGTGAAGGGGTCAATATCCATGTTGGGTTCGCCTAACGAGGCACCCGATATTTTTTGACGGGCAGCCGAGACACCGGCATCTACTCCGGGGAATAATGCGCCGACCTGAGCTTTGCGATTTTCCTGCAACTCCCGGAGTTTTGCTTTCGCCAATTCAAGCGTGGGGCTGTCCGCAATGCCCTGTTTAATCATCCTGTCAAGGTCAGGGGAACCAAAGAGTGTCCACCACTTGGCCGGCAGATCTTCGGCGAAAGCGAAACGCTGCGCTGCACCGCTTTCTGACGTGGCATTGACCGTTTGTGCAGGCAGCGGCGTTGCGGTATAGAGGCCGGGTGTTGCCATATTCTGAGAATGGAAATCCGGGCCAACGGCACAACCGGCCAGGGCAACTAAAACGATAATGATAAATAATATGATTTTGGGAAAGGATTTCATTGCTTTGGACTCTTTTTCAATGTTGTTTTCTGCTTGGCCGGAAGGCGTGGATCAAAGCCGGTCATCAGCGTTTTAACATAATCGCGGATTTCATGGCTGGTACGTATTTCATCAGATTCATTTCCCATCCACCGGTCAATCATGGCGGACTGAACACTTATCATCCACAGGCATTTGGCGAGTACATCGGTTTTAATGGCATTCGAGAGCCGGCCGAGTCGCTGTTCCGCAGCCAAATACACCTCCAGTCCTTCGATGGCGTGTTGCGGACCCATATTCCGTTCTTTCACGAGTTCCTGCAGACGGACGCGTAACTTTTGATCAGCAAAAACAGTGTTGATAATCGGCGTAATTTCATAGTGGGCATGATAGACTGAAAGTAAAACATCTTCGAGATTTTTTAAGAGTGTGCTTTTGCCTACTTCAAGCGGCAGGTTCTGCATAATGTTTTTAGCTTCACGCACGCGCGTTTCGATTACTTCAAAAATTAATTCAGCTTTGTCCTTGAAGTGGTGATAAATCAACCCTTCAGCGACTTTAGCTTCGTGCGCTATGTCACGCGTGGTAAGACGGGCCAGACCATGTGTCTGTAAAAGGTGTTCTGTAGCGTAAATGATATTCTGCCGGTTTTCGTTCATGCCTGATATTTCCGTTTCCGAGTCTTTCCGCTGCCGTATTGATGCGACGTAACCGGTGATATGATCACATCACTATGTTCTTAATCAAATGCTCAGTAATTTTAATCATCTGATCAGGATCTGTCAAGCTTATTTTTCAAAATCATAGCGTGAACGACTAATTTCAAATAAATGATAATTATATCAAGTGTTTCACAAATGCGAATTTTAACTGTTTGTGCAGTAATCTTATCCTGATAATGATCGTGTGTTATTATAAGAGGCGGGCGACAATTATTCCGGAAAATTTTTTATTCTGCTTTAAATAAGCGGAAAGAGTTTTTGTAGAGATGACGACGCAGCCATCTTTTCTTGACGCGTGAAGCAAATGCAGATTTTTCCCCTGCCATAAAGCAAACCCGGTATGCCTTAAGTCCAGTCCTTCTTCTCCGGTGGCGAAGGCGATAACATCGCCATTTTTCAATTCCTTCTTTTTCGCATCGAAGTTGTCCTTGCCGATGATGTAAAAGGTCTTCCGGGAAAGATTTTTTTCTATCAGCGACACTTTGCTTCGTTCGGTTTCATTTTTCAAAACAGCATACAATTCACGATGAGTAGTCATGAAATTAATTTTTTTACGTTGAGGTTTGCCGCCGAGATGGCGGGATATATCCGTTATAATTTTCTTGTTCTCATTATCGCTGAGCCAATCGGTAAAGTAATGCAGGCGGGAAGAGTAGCCGTCAATTCTCCCCTGACGATAACGGATTAATTTAAGATTTTTTTTGAATTCATAACGTGAAATATTTCCGGCAGCGGCGCATAGGGTGAGGGCGAGAACAGTTTCCACGAACGTAGTGCAATCGAAAGACGATAAATTGACAACCAGCTTTTCTTTGCCCGGGCATTCGAGGGTTCCCGCTTTGTAGGGTGTATTAATAAACAGACAGCCAATTTCCACTATTAAATCGCCATAAGATGGATCGCTGTTTGGTAAAAGCTTGTTTCGCGAAGGTGTATCAATTTTGTATGGATTTGCTTTCATGATAATCAACCTGACCTGATCACCTTCCTAAATGATTATTTGAAACAAATCAAACACAAATATCAAGGACTTCTTAAGATGGAAAAATCAGGCGTTTCCGGAAATAAATAAACTTTAGATTCGATTTACAATGTTTGAATTAGGCATCGGGCGTGAACACATTCGCTTGTTGCATAGTAAACGAGCGGGTATTGAATGATATTGCTCCTTAGTCATAGATGATTTTCTACGGCTTTTGCATAGAGCATCAATAGAAGAAATTATTAGGTTTACAGAGAAATAAAAGAAAGCGGTCGGGTTTGAAGCCAACCGCTGCAGGTATTCTTATTATTTAACAGCGTTTACTTTTTTAGTCAGCCGTGAAATTTTGCGGGAAGCATTTTTTTTGTGAATTACGCCTTTAGATGCTGCTTTGGCCAGCGCGGAAGTAACAGTCTTTAACGCATTTACGGAAGTTTCTTTATTTTTGCTGTCCACACTTGCAATGACTGATTTGATCTTGGTTTTGATCGCGGACTTGGTGGCAATATTGCGCTCACGATGTTTTTTGTCCTGACGATTACGTTTTTCTGCTGATTTATGTGTTGCCAAAGGCATCCTCCTGAATTTTTAATATGGTGGCGTTCTTTAGCCCAATTATTCAAGGCTGTCAAGCATAAACTGGATGATCATAGTTTCATGTTCCCTAGTCATTTTGGCTGTAAAATCAATGTTAATTTATCTGAAAGAAATTAAAATAACATTCCAATATTAAAATAAATTTTCTTAACACAAGGAAGTATTTTCATACAAAAAAGAAAGTCAGCCTGTCCGCAAAGGCAATTTTCATCCCCGGTTTTGAATCTTTACCCCGTCAGTGCCTATTTATACAGGTCTTCGATCTCAACCTTGAAGTGCTTAATCACTTCGTTGCGTTTGACCTTCATGGTGGGTGTCATCTCCCCCTCTTCCACGGTTAACTTGCGCGATAACACAAGGTACTTTTTGATGCGCTCATAGTCCTCAAGCTCGGTGTTGATTTTTTGGATGTCGGCATCGATAAGCGCCTTCAACTCGGGCTTGTCAATGAAATCATGACCCACCCCGGTGCAGATTCGGGCACCGTCGGAATCGGTATAAACCAGGGCGTTCCTGTCATAGATAATGCCCTGCTCGTCGAAATGGCGGATAAAGGCATCGAAATTCGGAACCACCAGCGCACCTACATACTTCCGGTTATCGCCTACAGGCATGACTACTTCGATGAACCGTGACAGCGAGAACTTGGCTTCGATCTTGGCAGACGGCACATTCTTGCCCGTATCAAGCACCATGAGGCCTTTCTTGCGGTCCACGATCTTCAAGTAGCCGTCCGCGAGCATCACCACGATGTCCCCTGTCTTGTAGAATCCGTCCGGGGTAAATGCCTCTTTCGTGGCCTCGGGATTGTTCCAGTAGCCCTTGAAGATATTCTCCCCCTTGACCAGCCATTCGCCGTCCTTTGCGATTCTGCCTTCCACACCGGGCGCCACGGGCCCGACCGAACCGGGAAGTATCTTATTCACCGGGTTGATGTTGATGGTGTTGCAGGTCTCGGTGGCACCGTAGCCCTCGCATATGCGGATGCCCATGGCCAAAAATACCTTGCATAAATCCGCAGGCAGACTTCCAGCTGCAGAGAAAGTCAGACTCAGCCGCCCGCCCATCATTTCGCGCACTTTGGAAAACATGATCTTATCAACAAGCTTGTACCTGAGTTTCAGGGACAGGGGTACTCCCGCGGTAAGATCAATACCTTCGGTCATATCAATGAAGCCGTTCTTATCAGTTCTGGCCCCGATGAGTTCGAGACCGGTTTTCATAGCATAGTCGAAGATGGCTTTCTTGACAGGTGAGCTTGCAGTGCGGGACTGCATAGTCATATAGATGCGTTCGAATAGTCTGGGCACGGACATGAAGATGGTGGGGCTGAATATCCGCATATCGTCCACGAGCGTCCTGGGGTCGGAATAGGCGATGGTGATAGCGCTGTGCATGGCGCACCCGTGGCCGCATTCCCGCTCATAAGTGTGGGACAGTGGTAAAAAAGAGAGGCAGACGTCATCGGCAATGAGCTCCCTTGTGACCGAGAGGTCGCGTCTACAGGCTGCGTTTATGCTGCGGTGGGTATGCACCGCGCCCTTGGGCAGGTCTGTGGTTCCCGAGGTGTAGACGATGGTCATGGGATCGTCGATCTTGACCTCGCGCCAGCGCTGTTCATAAGCTGCTGCATCCGTGGAAAGCAGTTCACGACCGAGCTTCTTCAGAGCGCTTAAAGAAATTACCCGATCATCGGTTTCCGCACATTCATCTTTCATGAATATCACTTTTTCAAGCGTCGGCATGTCCGGCCATATGCTTTTGATCTTTTTCATATTCTCTTCATCATCGACATAGACGAAGCGCGCTCCTGAATCGTTCACGATGTGCTTGATCTCGGCGGGAGAGACCGTTGGATAGATACAGACCGTAATTGCTCCGCCGCAGAGGATGGAATAATCGGCCCACACCCATGGGGGGCTCGTGTGCGCCATAATGCAGGCGCGGTCTCCCTTGGCAAGGCCAAGCTTCAAAAGACCGGCAGAAAGCTCGCTCACGATAAAGGCAAGCTGAGAGTAAGTGATGGAGTCGGTGTTTGTTCCACTGGTCTTCCACCACTGGGCGCGACGAGAACCAAACTGCGTTGCGTTGCGGTGGAGGAGTTCAGGAAATGTCTGGACGGTCAAGTACCATATATCTGATGCTGTTTTCATAGGGACTCTCCTTGAACCGTTTACTTTTTGCCCTGTTTCAAGGCGGCTTCAATAAACTTACTGAAAAGCGGGTGAGGTTTTACCGGCCTTGATTTAAATTCCGGATGGAATTGACATCCCAGAAACCAAGGATGATCTTTTATCTCCACAATTTCCGCTAAATGTCCATCGGGCGACATTCCTGTTATCCGTAATCCTTTGTCCGTGAGAATTTTTTTGTAATCGTTGTTGAATTCATAACGGTGACGGTGTCTTTCCGAAATCTCTTTTTGTTCGTAAGTTGTGAAAGCAAAAGAATCCGGTTCTATAACACACGGCCATGCGCCCAATCGCATTGAAGCGCCCATATCCTTGATGTTGCGCTGTTCTGGAAGTAAATCAATTACAGGATAAGAAGTTTTGGGATCAAATTCGGAGCTGTTGGCCTTATCCAGTCCGCAAATATTTCTGGCGTATTCCACAACAGCCATTTGCATGCCCAGACAAATTCCGAAAAAGGGGATATTTTTCTCCCGCGCATATTGAACGGCAAGAATCATGCCTTCTATTCCGCGGATACCGAAGCCTCCGGGGATCAGTATCGCGTCGACATCGTCCAGGCGGTTGCCGAGGCCTTCCGTTTCAATTTTTTCCGAATCTACAAATTTTAACTTTACGCGGCAGTTGTTGGCAATGCCGCCGTGCACAAGCGCCTCGTTGAGGCTTTTGTATGAATCCGTAAGATTAACATATTTGCCGACAATACCCACGCACACTTCATGTTGCGGATTATTAAACTTATTAACCACATCTTCCCATACTTCCAGTTTCGGCTGACCGGTCCAGATGTTGAGCAAATCGACAATCTTGTTGTCCAGCCCCTCGCGGTGATAAATCAACGGACACTCATAAATACAACTGACATCTTTGGCAGTGAATACGGAATTGACTTCCACATTACAAAAAAGAGCTATTTTGGATTTAATGTCTTCGGAGAGGAAATTTTCCGTTCTGCAAAGCAGAATATCCGGCTGAATGCCTATTTCCCGCAGCGCCTTCACGCTGTGCTGAGTGGGTTTTGTTTTAACCTCGCCGGCGGTCTTGATGAAAGGGACCCAGGTTAAATGAATAAAAATGGCGTTTTCTCTTCCGGCTTCGTTGCGGAATTGACGAATGGCTTCCAGAAAAGGAAGGCTTTCGATATCGCCAACCGTGCCGCCAATTTCCACAATGGACACATCGAAACCGGCTGCCGATTTACTGATATAATCTTTAATTTCATTGGTGATGTGGGGAATGACTTGCACTGTTTTGCCCAAATAATCGCCGCGTCTTTCTTTGGTAATTACCGAATAGTAAACCTGTCCGGTGGTCAGGTTGTTGCTCTTTCCCATACATGTGGAACAGAATCTTTCATAGTGTCCCAGATCGAGATCGGTTTCCGCGCCGTCATCGGTAACAAAAACTTCGCCATGCTGGAAAGGACTCATTGTCCCGGGATCGACATTAATATAAGGATCCAGTTTTTGATTCGTAACTTTCAAACCGCGGCATTCCAGCAAAGCCGAAATGGATGCCGCCGCCAGTCCTTTGCCCAGAGAAGAAAGCACGCCGCCTGTGATAAAAATAAATTTTGTTTTCATAATTGATCCTCAAGATTTTCTATTTATATTGGTTATTGCAATAATCCCTTGTCTTATTTCCTGTTTTTGCAGGAGAACATTATTCTCCTGATGCTGCCCATTGCTTGATTCGTCCTGCCAGAATTTCCACCGGCTCGCTGAACAAATCAGCGATGGGGATTTTTTCCAGATAATTGTCATCCCAGACGATATTATATTCATTGACCAGATTTCTG
>JBEKJX010000097.1:0-9423 GCA_050011015.1 Smithella sp. | reverse complement strand
TATTCCTCCGTGCAGTGCAAGACCAACGGCAATTGATCCCATCGCGTGTTCCCGCACGCCGAAATGAATGTTTCGTCCCTCGTAACCCCATGGACCGCCAACCATGCCATGCAAACCTTCCATGGAAAAAGCCGGGCTTTGAAAATCACCGAAACCTTTGATCCAGGTGAAAGTTGAAGGATTCAGATCAGCCGAGCCACCGGCAAGTTCGGGAACTTTGGCGGCAACGGCCTGCATTACAATTTCTCCGGCTTTGCGCGTTGCCACATCTTTTGAACCGGCAGGGAATTCGCTTAATGCAGATTCCCATTTTTCCGGCAAATCGCCGCGTGTGATGCGTTCGAATTCCGCGGCAAGAGCAGATTCTTTTTGTCTGTAAATATTTAAAGTGTCCTGCCACTTATTTTCATATTTTCCCCCGCGTGCAAGCGCCCTGCGGAAATATTTCTGAACATCTTCGGGAACGCAAAAAGGCGAATCGCCAATCCAGCAGAGCGCATCTTTTGTCTTTTTCAATTCATCAGTTCCCAGAGGAGAGCCATGCGCGTCGCAACTTCCCTGTTTGTCGGGCGCGCCGAAACCTATTGTTGTTCGTACACAAATCAGCGAGGGATGTTCGGTATCTCTTTTGGCTTTTTTAATTGCCCGGTCAATGGCGGAAACATCATTCCCGTCGGCAACTTTTTGCACCTGCCAGCCGTAAGCCTTGAAACGCTGTTCGATATTTTCCGTCGATGAAAGCGCCGCTGAACCGGCCAGCGTTACTTTGTTATCATCGTAAATGACAATCAGTTTTCCCAGGCGCAGGTGACCGGCCAGGCAGCAGGCCTCACTAACCACTCCTTCCATCATGTCGCCATCTCCCGCCATGACGTAAGTAAAATGATCAACTAACTTTTCGCCTTCGCGGTTGAAACACGCTGCCAGATGCGCTTCGGCAATAGCCATGCCGACAGCGTTGGCCAAGCCCTGGCCTAAAGGACCGGTGGTTACTTCCACGCCGGGCGTGTGTTTGTATTCGGGATGTCCCGGCGTGCGGCTGCCCCATTGACGGAAATTTTTAATATCATCGAGCGTCAGATCGTATCCGGTGAGATGCAAAAGAGCGTATAAAAGCATTGAAGCATGACCGGCGGAAAGAACAAAGCGGTCGCGATCCGGCCAGTGCGGATTTTTGGGATTGTGTTTCAGATGCTTCGTCCACAGAGTAAAAGCGGCGGCGGCGGCGCCCAGCGGCATTCCGGGATGGCCGGATTTGGCTTTTTCGATGGCGTCGGCAGCCAGAAAACGGATAGTATCAATGCATTTTTTTTCTAACTCGTTTTTGTTGGACATATTGTCTCCTTAAAGTAAAAGTTTCTTCATTTAAAACAAACATTCAATTATTGCACTAAAAATATTTATTAAGATTTATTTTCTGTTTCGTCGCACAGCCAGTTCAAATATTCCCTGCTGCCCTTAAAAATAGGAATCGCAATTATTTCCGGTGTTTCGTAGGAATGCAGTTTTTTTATTGCGGCCTCAACTTTATCAAAACAATCTTCCCGCGTTTTAATCAGGCACAGCCACTCCTGAGCTTTTTCCACTTTTCCCTTCCAGCGGTACGTGCTTTCAATGGGGCCGGTAATCTGCACACAGGCGGCAAACTTTTGCTCCACCAGATATTTGGCTATCTTTTGCGCTTCTTCTTTTGTTTCGGTAGTCGTAGATACCTGAATGAAAGATTTCATAAAATCACCAATTATTCTAATAACCTTGCAAAAGTTGCAGAGGCAAGGCGCGCAAATCCCGAGGAGTGAGGCGTACTTTTGGCGTACGTCGCAACGACGAGGGATGAAGCGCAACGCGGCATCTGCACTTTTTCCGAGATTGCAGCTATTTTTTGACGCATTCGTACATCATAATAGCAGCGGCCTGCGGCAAACTCAAGGAATCAGCTGTGCCGCTTCCGGGAATACTCCATTTTTCATCGGCCATTTGTAAAATGGCTTCCGGCAGACCGTGACTTTCATTGCCTAAAAGCAGGGCGGTCTTTTTTTGAACAGGATGAGGCAATAAGCCCTCGCGCACATGAGAACCGACTAGAAAAAAGTTTTTTTTAATTTCCGGCAATACCGCGGATAAATCAATATCGGGAATTATCGTCAAATGGAAAACACTTCCCATGGAGGCGCGCACCGCTTTGGGATTAGTGTAGTCCGCCGAGTTAGCGCCTAAAATTATTCCGGCAAAGCCAAACCATCGCGCACTGCGCGCGAGAGCTCCGAGGTTGCGGGGATTATTGATTTCATGCAAAATCAAAATGTTGCCGGAAGTTTCATTAAGCCAGCAAGGAAAATCGGGAGCCATTTTCAGGCCGGCTACCGCCATGATGCCTTCAGGTTCCCTGTCCTGTCCGATTTTTTGCCACTGGGAACGGGTGAGTTGATACACAGGAAATTCTTTTCCGGCATCAAGAGAAAGCTTTTCCCAGTATTTCACTTTTTCGGGCATGATGAGCAATGCTTCAATTTGCCAGTCGCTTGAAAGAAGTTCTTCGACCACCTTTACGCCTTCGGCTAAAAACATTCCTTCCTCCTGCCGCGCTTTGGCGTCGGCAAGTTTTGCCAATTTTTTCAGCAGAGCTTGTGAAATGTTCAAAAATTCGGCCATCATTAAATCCTGATGAATCTTCTTTATTCATTATACCGAGTTGCATTCAAAAGACGACGCAGCCAACAAAGTTAGCTAAAGAATGCGACTTGGTATTTGGGGCTGTTCCTTCGGCCATATAAGCGATACAATAACAGATAATACTATTACAGAAGCTATCACCGCCAATGAAACGCCAATGCTAATTTTATAAAAATCAGTGATCAACATTTTAGTTCCCACAAAACCCAGAATAACCGCCAGGCCATAGTTAAGAAAATGAAACAATTTCATCAAGGCGGAAATAGCAAAGAAAAGAGAACGCAGGCCTAAAACGGCAAAGACATTAGAAGTATAAACGATAAAAGGATCGGTTGTAACCGCTAAAACCGCTGGGATGGAATCAACGGCGAAAAAAACATCCGTTGTTCCCAACGCAAAAATAACAACGATAAGCGGTGTGGCATAACGTTTATTTTTGATGACAGTGAAAAACCTGTTTCCTGAATATTCACGGGAAATCGGCATAACCATGCCAAGCAGTTTGATCATAATATTTTTTTCCGGATGAACTTTTTGTTTCTTTCCCAGGGCGAGCCCAATGGCGGTAAAAATAAGAAAAATGCCAAAAACATATATTATCCAGTGAAATTTATTAATAAGCGCTATGCCGGCAAAAATAAAAATACCGCGCATAATGACCGCGATGATTATTCCCCAGATTAAAACTTTTTGTTCATATTCGACCGATACCGAAAAGTGACGGAAAAAAAGTAAAAACACAAACAGATTATCGATGCTTAGTGAATATTCGATAAGATAACCAGTCAGGAATTCCAGGGTTTTCTTGTGGCCGTAAAAAAAATAAACACCGGTACAGAAAATTAAAGTCAGTGCTATCCAAAATGATGTCCAATAGAGAGATTCCTTAATTTTCACCGCGTGCGCTCTGCGGCTGAAAACACCAAGATCCAGTGTCAGCATAGTGAAAATAAAAACACCAAAGATTATCCACCCCAAAATCATACCATAAATACCTTTTAATCTCAGACTGGTTGAGGAATATTATTTCATATCGGCATTTTTACGCCAGATCAAAAGAGCAATACCCGCCATCATCATCAATGTGCAAAGAACTTGTCCCATGCTCATAAAGGCCAGAACGAAGCCAATCTGGTAGTCGGGCTCGCGGAAAAATTCAATAAAGAAACGCACAAAACCGTATCCGCAAATATAAATTCCGATTAAAAATCCATCAAAAAATTTCTTCTTCCTGATGAGCCACAACAGCGTGAACAGAACAATTCCTTCGAAAACAGCTTCGTAAAGCTGAGAAGGATGGCGCAGGCTATGTGTTGGAGCAAGCGGGAAATACATTCCCCAGGGCATTGTAGTTACGCGGCCGTATAGTTCTCCGTTGATAAAATTGCCGATTCGTCCAAAAGTGTAGCCCAGCGGGATTGCCGGGCAGAACATATCTACAAAATGCCAGATATTAATCTTGTGCTTGCGGCAAAATAGAAGAGTTACAATAACGATGCCGATAAGTCCTCCATGATAGGACATACCGCTGAGTCCGACAAATTTAAACCCGTTGGAAAAATCGAAAGGCAAAATGATTTCCAGCGGATGATGAAAGTAATAACTGAAATTGTAAAACAAGGCATAACCAAATCGGCCGCCGCAGATTAAGCCGAGCATCGCCCAGACAAGATAATCCTGCACAGTTTCCGCTGTATATTCATAATTTTCTTTTTTTATCCGGTAGAAAGTCAAAAAATAAACGATGGCGAAAGCGACAAGATACATCAGGCTGTAATAGCGTAATTGAAATGAACCAATACAAAAAAGGGTAGGACTTATGTGCGATGGTAACTGCTGCCATGTATTTATAAAAGAATCCATAATTTAATTTTCTCCGGTTTAAAATTTAGTATGTTTCGCCTTTAAGTTCGTCAACATACAGTTCGGCGCTGTAGATGGCGTTGGCTCCGTCGCCCGTGGCCGTCACCACCTGCCGGAACTGTTTCGCCCGGCAATCGCCCGCGGCAAATATTCCCGCGGCGGAAGTGTGCATATTACCATCCGTTATAATATAGCCGTCCGCGTCCAAGTTTAAGACATCCCGGAAAATGCCCGTATGAGGAATTCTGCCGACAAAAATAAAGACGCCTTCCGCGGCGATTTCTTTAATCCCTCCGGATTGGACATCAGCCACCTTCACGCCGGTGACAAAATCATGACCGGAAACTTCCGTCAGTTTCGTTTTCCAGACAAATTCAATTTTCCTTTCCGCGAATGCTCTTTTCTGCAGGATTGCCGCGGCACGCAGACGGTCACGGCGGTGAATTACCGTAACCTTGTTGGCAAAATGGGTTAGAAAGAGAGCTTCCTGAATAGCCGTATCGCCTCCGCCCACGACAACGACATCTCTGTTTCTGTAAAATGGTCCGTCACAGGTCGCGCAATAGGAAACTCCTCTTCCGGCAAATTCCTCTTCGCCGGGAACGCCCAGCTTGCTCCACTGCGCCCCTGTTGCTGCAATCACGCTTAGTGCTTTGTAGGATTTATCTTCTGCGGTAACATCCCAGATAACCGGAGCATCAGCGTTTTTCTTAATGACCGAGACGTCCCTGTTTATTATTTCCAACCCGAAATTAAGCGCCTGTTTTTTAAAGAGCTGCATCAAATCAAATCCGTTAATGCCTTCGGGAATCCCCGGGTAATTTTCGATCAGATCGGTAATGGTTATTTGACTTACTGTTGCCGCTCCTTCCACAAGCAATGTTTTTAACCCGCTTCTGGCGGCATAAATGCCCGCGGTATAACCTGCCGGCCCGCCGCCGATAATAATTGTATCATAATCATATTCCGGCAATTTTGTTTTGCTCACGGGAAAAGCCCCCTTTGATGATATATTTGTATTTTAATCAGGATAAAAGCATTTTGTAAAGTTTAAAATAGTGCTTATGAAATATTGAACCGAAGCAAAAAGGAAGGCCTGATTCTCATGCCAATATTGGCATGACCCTCGAGAGCGACAGGAAAAGCATTCGGGAGAAACAGGCCATACTGCTCAAGGTTATAAGTTGATATGAGGTTTTATTCCCTTAAACACAGGGAAAGCAGTTTATTTAATAAACGCCGCAATACGGGTGTCCAGCCAGTCAGCCCAGGCCTTGATGCCTTCACCGGTCTTACTGGAAACTTCAAAAATGTCCATAGCCGGGTTGATCCGATTGACGCGTTCTTTTAGCACGGCCATATCGAAGTCAGACAGTCCCATGTAATCGATCTTGTTGACCACGAGAACATGACTCACACTGAACATCAGAGGATATTTCAGCGGTTTGTCATCGCCTTCGGGCACGCTTAGGATCATGGCGTTATGGATCGCGCCGGTATCGAACTCGGCCGGGCACACCAGATTGCCCACATTTTCGATAATAATGAGATCGAAAGCGTTCAAATCAAAAGCTGCAAGGCCGGTAGACACCATGGCGGCATCAAGGTGGCAGAATCCGCCGGTTCGCAGTTGCACCGCTTTCACGCCAATGGCCGCAACTTTCTCGGCATCAACAGTCGAGTCAATATCCGCCTCGATGACCCCGATCCGGTAACGCCCTCTCAATTGTTCGATTGTTTTCATAATCAGGCTGGTTTTGCCCGCGCCCGGCGAGGCCATGAGGTTGAGCAGATATGTATGGCTGTTTTTCAACTGTGTCCTGATTTTAGCAGCCATGGCCTTATTATCCGCCAGAATATCCTCTTTGATTTCGATCAACCGAACTTCATCCATCACTGAGCCTCCATGCTTTTAATAAAATATTCCCTGCCGGAGATAAGCGTTAATTCCTTGCTCCCGCACTCAGGGCATGCGATGTCTTTCATTTCACCGATTTTCACCGGTATTTCTTTCGCGCAACTTGCACATTTAAGCACCACGGGTGTTCGCTCGATCACCAGACGAGCGCCTTCGGCCAGGGTGCCTTTGCTGATATAATCGAAATAGCGCTGAAGCCACTCGTCTTGCAGATCGCTCAATTCACCTATGGCAAGCGCTATGCTGTGCACCTTGTTGACATGATTCATGCGGGCATGATTAAGCACGACATCAAGGATGCTTTGGATTACCGGTAATTCATGCACGCAGTGCTCCTGAAATTGTTTCAAAAGAAATTATATTTATTATTCTTATGCTATTTTAATCAAGATAAATGTATTTTGTAAAGCTTAAATAATACATTGATAAATGTTTATTGTTTGGTGCATTTGTGATAATGATCTCCCGTCAAAAGGAAATTTTATGGATAAACTTAAAGGTTCACAAAGAAAATATTTGCGTTCGCAGGCGCATCATTTAAAACCGCTTGTTATTATAGGCACAAAAGGCGTGACCGAACAGCTTATCGGATCGGTCGATCTCGCCCTGAAAGATCACGAACTCATCAAAGTGAAATTCGGCGAATTCAAGGAAGCTAAAAAAGGAATATCCGAAGAAATCGCACAAGCCACAAAAAGCGAGATAGTAGGCATCATCGGAAACATCGTCATTCTTTATCGCCAGCAGCCCTCACCGGAGAAAAGAAAAATTAAAATTCCATGAAGTTCAGTGTCTTATTTATGGGTAAGGCTCGAACTTATATCCAACACTGTAGACGGATTGGATCAGTGTCGTTTGAGGATCAACCATCTCGATTTTTTTTCGTAATTTTTTTATGTGACTATCTACTGTGCGGTCGCTCACAAAGCGTTCCTCATGATAGATTTTTCCCATAATTTGCTGACGGCTGAAAATACGGCCGGGATGTTCGGTGAGAAGTTTCAGCAGCTTGAATTCCACGGCAGTCAATTGCAAATCCCGGCCATGAAGAGTTGCCCGGTAGGTGTTTTCATCAAGAACAAGTCCCTGTGCTTGAATGGTCTGCCCGTCGCGGGTTCGCCGCAAGACGGCCTTGACCCGGGCAACGACTTCGCGCGGGCTGAAGGGTTTGCAAATGTAATCGTCAGCGCCAATTTCGAGTCCCAGTAAACGATCAATCTCCTCAACACGGGCTGTTACCATAATAATCGGTACACGGGAAAAGATCCGTATACTCTTGCAGATTTCCATACCGTCGCGTCCGGGCAGCATAATGTCCAGAATGATCAGATCAGGTCTGTTTTCCCGTACCCATGTTTCGACCTGCGTCCCCTCGAATAAAGTAAAAACCTCAAAATGGGATGCTTTCAGATAATCCGCCAACAGCGCCGCAAGTTTCGGTTCATCTTCCACAATAAGTATTGTTTCTATCATTTGTGTCCCTCGAAAACCGGCATACGAATCCGAATCAGTAATCCGCCCAGCGGCGATGGGTGCGCGGATATAATCCCCTCATGCGCGTCAACGATTTTTTTGCTGATTGTCAAACCAAGACCGGCGCCTCCTGAATTTCTACTGCGGGATCCTTCCACACGATAAAATCGTTCGAATAATTTTTCCATATCGTTCATGGAAACTCCTGGTTTTGAATCCTGAAATTCAATCGTGATAAACTCGCCACTGACTTCCGTTACGATTTTAAGTGTGCCTCCCGCATCGGTGTATCTCAAAGAATTTTCCAATAAGTTTACAAAAAGCTGTTTCAACCGTTCTCTATCTGCAAAACCGATAGCTTCTCTGCCGCCGGAAATATTTTCTTTAAGAACAATACCTTTGCGGTCAAACTCCGCTCGGTAATATTCTATCGAGTCTTTAAGCACTTCCACAGGAGCAAGATTCTCTTTCCGGTAGGACAATGTGCCGAGATCGGACAGGGAAATCTGGTAGAGATCTTCCACCAGACGTTTCAGGCGTAAGGTCTCCGCATGAAGAGAGCGAATCGTTTCCGGAGTAATGTTATGGATTCCGTCCAGAAGCGCTTCAATTTCACCCTGAAGCACGGCAACGGGGGTGCGTAGTTCGTGAGAAATATCGGCAACCCATTGACGCCGCTCTTTTTCATGCTTTTCCAATGTCAACGCCATGGCGTTAAAATCACGCGCCAGTTGTCCCAGTTCATCGGTAGATGAAAAAGAAACACGCGTAGAATATTTTCCGGAAGCAATGTCATGAGTGGCCGCAGCCATTGCCCGAATCGGGTTGACCATTCGCCGTGCAAGAGGAAATGAAATAATGATAACGATCAGAACTACGCCACTGGCCCCCAGGGCCAACGCAAGTTTTTGCTGACTGAGGAACCTGCCCTGCATAGGACGAGGAAAATGCTTTGGTGATAAAATGCCCACATAGCCTTTCGTGCTGCCGTGTACAATAATCGGATGTAAATTTATCTCCCCGTTCGGTGGATAAGAACCATAAACCGGTTTTTTATCAATATTCAGGATGACTAAAGGGTTAGGAGGTCTGGAGAAATGGTTTCCCGCAAACTGCGGACCCATCGGCGGTTTGTGATCATATCCATTTTTATCCTGAGCAAACAACGGCGGACGATCCATCGGGGGTTCAGAAGATGGCATTATATCATCCGGGGTCCAGCGTGGAGCCGTATATTTAAGGAAATCCCAATTTCCATACTGTTCATACTTCTTTCCCATATCGTCCGCAACCTGTACTAATATTTTTTGCTCTAAGGTTCCAAGATATTGATCGAATCCCCGGTTAATACTCCACCACATGATCAATATAAGGAAAAGAATTGCCAGGCCGGTAGCGCATAGAATTAATAAAAAAAGGCGGTAAGTAATTCCCATCTTCATTGTCTCATTACACCTCTAATGCCAGTTTATTAATATAGTGTTTGAGCGTCAAGG
>JBEKJX010000096.1:0-9469 GCA_050011015.1 Smithella sp. | reverse complement strand
TGCAGGATAAGGCTGGTCAGATGATAACCGCCTGCATTAAGACCGAAGAGCTGATAATCAAACATCAGGGAAAGCCAGGTTAAAGGATGCCAGAATTCGGCATAGGTTGTACTAAACGCCCATCGCAATCCATTCAGTGTGATTCCTGACTGAATATGAAAGTTTTCTGTGACATAAACTTGATCATCAAGACTGATGAAATCAAATTGATTAACTTGCCAGAAAACGGCAAGTGTAACAAAAAACAAAGCGATATAAACAATAATTATTTGTCTGCCGGGATGCATATTTATTTTATTTAGCATAGGGATCTATTTGTAGTGTCTATACCACATGTTAAATTAGAGTTCAGCATTCTGGTTACTAATTATTAAAAATATCCAGACCGCCGGAATAGCTGTCTGAACTGCAAATAAATGACTTTCAAAAGTTTTGACGCTGTGAATTACGATCTGAAATGTGCGACGCAAAAAACAGCGGTAAGCGAAGCGAGCATGCCTGATTTACTGGTTATGCCTGAATTCGCAAGTAAGCAAACACCATCGCTTGTCTTTTGGATAAGCGAACGAATTCCAAATAATATAATTCCTTAAGAATAGAAGATTCTCCGCAGCTTGCCAGGGAGAGCTTCAATCCGGAAAATACCGGAAATTTAGAAATCAGAACATTTTAATTAAAACGTTACTGCTAATTTGCATCCAATTTCAGTAGAGTCATTATTCGGTTCGTAACCATAACCCAAAGATGTCCCGCTATAATAAAGATCTGCATAATCTGACTCTTTGATATTCCAATATCTTATGTAAGGTTCTATTAAAAAACCTATCTTCTCCCCTTTTTTTGCAATGGATATTGAGCCCCTGACACCATAGCCCTTCACCTGCTCATTATCGATGTCGTTATAACCAGAATCATTATTACTAAGATAAGACGTTTGTTTCCCCCACACGAAAAGGTCATATTCTACATTCGCTCCTAAAGACCAGCCTTTGCCAAGATTGGCAACAGCTCCTACACCGATGGGGATATAGATATAATTTGATTCTCTTTGATAGCCACCAGGAGATTTATCCTGTGAATTATCCTGTAAATATCTATATCCAACCCCGAAATCAGGAGTAATCGTAATATTCTTTACAACGAAGTCATAACCTAGAAGACCTCTAAGTTCCAACATGTAATCAGATATGCCTGATATCGTTAATGGGGTTCCGTCCCAAGTGGAGCCGTTATAATCTAACAGTCCATAGGCAAACTTCCCTTCTAATTTTGCCATCAGCTTGTTGCGATAAGTATACGAACCAACTATGCCATACATCATGCCCTTTTCTTCTATCGAAGGCGGATCAGGTTCTTCATATTTGAAGTAAGATATTTCTGTGCCCAGAGCAAAAGAATGCCTTCCTTTAATAAGATCATCCTCTTTGATAAGAGAGGCAATATCGCTGGACTTCCTTATAACTGCATTATTATCTTTAGATGCTATGATCACTTTGTCAGCATCCATTTGAATGATAATGCCATATACTATGCTGCCATCTTTAAATTTCACACCTTTCACATCTTCGTATTGTGCAAAAGAAAAGGTATAAGAAAATAGAATAAATATGGCTATTACTGAGCAGGTTCGGGCTGTTTTAAGGCATGATCTCATTTCCGTTTACACTCCTTTAAGTTAAAGCGATTAATTAGATTATCTCATTGCTTACATGAAAACACTCTCTAATATAACAACCACATAAAAAATACCTTTAATTATAATATAGTATAAAAAGACAAAACTGAAAAGCTAAAAATTTTATACATATATTATGAAAATTATCAATCCCTCGAAAGAGGAGGATTTGATGTCTAATTATTACAATATGAAAATATTTTATCGAGTCTCTTGATTGGCAAAACAAGAATTGCAGGAAATAATATTCCGGATGTTAATATTGTTCAGTCAGGTTTTATGTGCAGCAGCGGCAGCAATACTTTCCCCGTTAGAAGTGCGAAGTACTTCTAACGGGGAAAGTATATAATAGGGTTAGCCCCTCACAATGAGCACGTTAATATTTCTGCCGTTATGCAGAACACCATAGGAAACACTGTCAAGCACTGCGGCCGATAAGGAGCTTATTCCATGAGAACCCATGACAATAAGGTCTGCTTCGGATTTCTTTGCCGCTTTCAAAATCTCTTTGACAGGATGCCCCTTTTTTATAAACATTTCAGACACAACACCTTTCTTATCGCACAGTTTCAATATTTCTCCGATTTTTACTTCAACAACTTCTTTCAGATAATCTTCGATAGGCTCTATGGTATGCATTGATGTCTTCGATGCGGGAACTGTCTCTCCTATTATCTGACTCCTTTCAATAACGCTCAGGATAATAACAGACGCGCCTAATTGCTTGGCGAGGTCAACCGCGTATTCGGCTGCTCTTCTGGATGTTTTTGAACCGTCTAAAGGCACAAGAATTCTTGAAATCATAAGGTCTCCTTTTCAGTTGCTTGCCCCGTGAGAAGGGCACAGCACTTCTCACGGGGCAAGCAATAATTTATAATTCATAAAAACTTCATTACCGGGGGAAATTATAAGACAATGATTATTGCGTGTCAAAGGGAATATTAATTCCAGTGGCTGTCAAAATTAAAGATTAATTTTCAAAAAAGCATAAAATGTCATATTTGAAAAATAAGAATTGCAGGAAATAATACTCTGGATGTTAATATTGTTCAGTCAGGTTTTATGTGCAGCAGCGGCAGACCCAGATGGCGGCGGCTTGTTTCGCCTTTAAGCTGCGTTTGTTCGCGGGACGTGGGTTCACCCCGGCGGCCTTTGCCCAGTTTGTCAACCGGATGAGAACTGCCCAGATGCAAAGTGTGCTTGCCGA
The DNA here is from genome assembly GCA_050011015.1 of Smithella sp. GTDB lineage: Bacteria > Desulfobacterota > Syntrophia > Syntrophales > Smithellaceae > Smithella. The sequence continues at coordinate 6,587 of JBEKJX010000096.1, read as the reverse complement.
ATTTCCGTCCCAGTTCATCCGCTGCATGATAGATGTCCCTTATTTTTTCCGCCTGCATTGGATTATCAAAAAGAGAATATTGAATGCTGGTGTCCGGCTCCAGATTAAGAAGAACAACTCCGGTAGCGCGGTAAATATCCCGCGGGCAATAGCAGGAATCAAAAAGATCATGAAGGATGCCTGAAAATTCAAGCGGCGAAGCGCAGGGACGCGAAAGCTTTGCCTCGTTGCCGACTGTGCCGAAATCATTCTTCTTGAGAAAAACGGCAATTTTATTCGGCGCTAACGAATAGCGTCTGGCCTTGATACACGCGGATTCCACATTACGCATAAGATGAGCAAACAGATATTCGGCGTTGGAAGTCGGCGGCGCAAATGTTTTCGTTTTACTGATTGAGGCATAAGAGCTTTTTTCTTCCGCAGTCACGGGATAAACCGATTCTCCGCGCAGTTCCTGCCAGATTTCCACTCCGGGCTTGGTAAATCTTTCTCTCACTTTATTTTCCGGCAACTGTGCGAACTCCAACGCGTAGCGGATGCCCATCTTGGCCAGATAGTTGGTTGTGGCATTGCCGATGCCCCAGATTTTTTCCACGGGAAGATCGCCCAGATACCCGGCAATATCCCTTCCTTTTATTATTGTCACGCCGGATGGCTTCTCATGTTTGGAAGCGACTTTAGCCAGCACTTTGGTGATGCTCAGCCCCACAGAAACAGTTATGCCCAGTTCTCTTTCGATTTCTTTTTTTATCTTTAAGATAATTTCTTCATAAGATAAACGCAGGGCGCGGCGCATGCCGGTAATATCGGCAAAAGCCTCGTCAATGGAATATTCTTCCACATCGGGCGTAAAGCGCCGCATGATGCTGAACATTCGCCGTGAAAACAAGCTGTAGGTTTCATAATCCGATGGAAGAACAATCAGCCCCGGACATATTTTCCGCGCTTCGTGAAGGGGCACTCCGCGCTTGACGCCTGATTTCTTTGCCGGATAGCTGGCGCAGGCGACAATGCCGCGCTCGCCTCCCGTAATCAGCGCTTTGCCTCTGAGTTCGGGATGGATCGCTTCTTCGCAGGAAGTGAAAAAAGCGTCGCCGTCGATGTGAACAATAGCCCGCGGCCAGAAATGAAGACTGAATAATGGATCGCTCATAAAATGCTCTGATAAACAAGAAGTTATAATAGGTAAACGACAGCGCTATTTATGATATTTTCGAACCACCGCCGTAATCACTCCGGCAATGCGTAATTCTTCTTGCGGCGTGATTGGCGGATACCTGGGGTTGGCCGCTTCCAGTGTTACCTTTTTCCCTTTTTTACGAAAATACTTCATGGTCCAGTTGCCATCCACTTCCGCAAGAATGATGTCTCCGTTTTTGGGTTCTCTGCCTCGCTCCACAATAACCAGATCTTTTTCCTTTATTCCCTCGCCAATCATGGAATCACCGGTAACGGAAAGAACAAATGATGATGCCGGATGACCTATAAGATACTCATCAAAAGAAATTGTATCCCGCAGTTCTTCTTCCGCGGGGGAGGGGAACCCGGCGGCCACATGGCCCACAATGGGAAGGTTGAAAGACAAACGCGCGGGTTTAAGAAAACCTTTAGCGTCCTTTTCCAAAGCGCCTTTATCCAGCAGTTTCTTTATCCAGTACTCGGCAGTGCTTTTAGCTTTGACGCCCAAAAGAGGAAGCATTTCCGAATAAGTGGGCATTCGTCTGTGTTCCCGGAAAAACGAGGCAAACTTTTGCTCGACGGCGTTAATGTTTATTCTTTTCTTCATGGCCACTATATATAGGACGATTGTCCTATTGTCAAGATTAATTTATTTTTTTTTAAAATTCCGTAATTATTCAGCGGTTTGCCGGAAAATCTGCTATAATCAACATAATAAAAAATAAAAGTTACATTCGTAATAATTTATAATTTCAGGATAAAGATATGTGCGGAAGATTCGTACTGATAAGCGATTTGAAGAATATTCAAAAGAATTTCAATATCCGGAACATATCATGTCAATATCAGCCGAGCTGGAATATAGTGCCGAATCAATTAATACCCGCAATAATCAATTATAACGGAGAAAATCAATTAGTCTGTTTCAGATGGGGGCTAATTCCATCATGGTCGAAAGATCCTTCGATTGCCAGCAAACTGATTAATGCCCGCGCGGAAACAGTGGATAAAAAACCAAGTTTTCGGGATGCTTTTAAAAAAAGGCGGTGTCTTATTGTTGCTGACGGATTTTATGAGTGGAGGAAAGATGGCAAAGGGAAAGAGCCGCTGTATTATTATCTGAAGTCAGGCCGGCCTTTCGGGTTTGCGGGTCTTTATGAAACATGGATATCGCCGGATAAAAAGGAAATCCATACCTGCGTAATCATTACTACCGGAGCCAATGAACTGATTGCGCCTGTTCATGACCGCATGCCGGTAATTGTTTCCGGGGAACAGGAGCAAACATGGCTTGGCAATGAGATTGAAGACAAAACCATTTTACTTTCAGTTTTGAATCCATACCCTTATGATAAGATGGATTATAAAGTTGGAATCGGACCAAAGTTTAACGAAAGTATGTGATTAATTCATGTATTTTTTTCGCTTCCGCATTGCCAGCACTCTGAAAACTGTTTTTCGTTACTTTCACCGCACTTTTTGCATTTCCAATCGTCCCCGATAGAATCAGTACTCATCCCTTGGAGTTCAAAATCTCTTAATATTTGCACTGCCCTTTCATAATCGTCATCGTTAATAATCCAGACCGATGGGCAAGTCTCGGGAGTAATCGGAACCTCTCCGCGAACACTCCACAAAAACTCGCCTTGAACGATCGCCTGAATCTTTTCGCCCTCTAAAATTCCCTTAAACAGATTGGCGTCTATAGGATTTTTTGCTATATATAGTTTCTTCATTCCTTACAGCCTTTATTCAGCCCGACGATTAACGGACCTGTTGCCCAAATGGACATTGGGGCAACACTCTGATTAATAAAGGAAGCTCGTTTTTCCCGCTGATTCCGATATCAATTAAGCCCCAACCGCTTTACCCTCTGAAACGTACTGTCTTCGACTTATAATCCGGCCTGGGCAGGTCAAAGCATGCTTCCATGGTGGCCGCATACCTGGTCTGCAGCGGCTGCTCCTCCAACTCCAAATCTTTGAGCGCTCTACCGGAGGGTGTATCAAATAACTTGAGCAGAGGCTTTTCCGCCTTCAGGCCGGCATTAAAAAGCACCTTAATATTTTTTTGAATGTTGAAAGTGCCCCGGAAGTTGGTCTGGGATTTTTTAAGCTCGTTGTCAAGTTTGCTGAAAATGAAGCCTTCAATATTCATCCGGGACGGATTGCCGTCACGCGGTACGCTGAGTTCAAAGTATTTCTCACCGCTTTCCTCCATGGCAACCGTGACGCAGTCAGGACCATCGTCAAAAATATCTATCTCCTGCGTCACCTTGGGCAAACCCCAAATTTTATGGCCGCGCAGCATGTTTTCTTTTGAGGTAACGGGCATGGAAAACACATAGTAGCCGAAACCGGGATAAGAACTCATCAGGATGGGCAGCACCGGCAGGTTAATGGGCGAATCAACCAGCACCGGCATGGTCATGGCGATTTCGTTGTAAGGAGGCACACCCAATACCTCGCGGTAAATGTAGCAGGCAAAAGCCACGACCGCTCGTCCCTTGGGAAATCTTACCGGTTTGACGGCCGGGTGAAGCATCATTTTGGCAGCCTTCTCATAGTTGCAAAGGAATATGGCCTGCGCACAGGTGACATTACCATAAAAAGTGGGGAATAGATAATCCTTCGCGATTTTGTCTGTAAGCCTGATGGGTTTGGGCGCGTGCCGGAGCCCGAAGCGCTTGTAAAAATCGCTCGTGAATAAATCCTTATTGTCCAGAATCGTTTCATCAAAGTTTTGTGTCGTTTTCATTGTTCCTCCTTTTTTTACAGGTCAAGCCGATAAGTTACCTCTGCCAAATGCAAGTATTTTTCACTGACAGCCATCCGTCACCAGGGAGCATTGTCCATGATGTTAACGTAATTCTGAAATTCAGCGTCCGTTAGATAGTCGATATTCCACCCGGCTGGCGCCAGTGGTATCGCACTGTTGGGTTTCAGCTTCCTGTAATACGCTCTTGATGCCTTGAATGCATCCAGCAAATGGCAGTCTCTCTTATCAATCCACGAAATCAGTTTTCCACGATCCTGATCTTTGAGCAGGGGAATGATATTGACGTCAGCCTGATCAATAAGGCATTGTTTCGTGAGGAACTCAATGTCTTGCGCGGTAAATTGGGTTTGCACCGGCACTGATTTGAATATTTGCACTCTCAGCACAATGGGATCGCCAACATTGATATCGCGGAGACTTCCCTCAACACTTATCTCTTTACCTTTATCATCTTTGATTGTTATCTGGTTGCCGCTGATATTGGCGACGACTCCCTTTATTTGGAATTCATTTTCCGCGAAGCCTGAAACTGCCCAGCCGAAAGCGAAAAACAAGGCCATGATTAAAACAAGAACTTTTTTCATCAAAATGACATTCCTCCATTTTTTATTTGCTTTTATTGGGTTTTAAATACATTGCCAATACAATTACTACCAGTGCAACAGCAGCAATAGGTATAATGATTCTATAGGAATAATGGGCAAAATGATGCCATCCGTCTCCAAGGAAATAACCTAAATCGATAAAAATAATCGTCCATAATAACGAGCCCCCATAAGCATAGATGGCAAATATTTGATAAGGCATTTCGGAAATACCCGCGAAAATTGCGGTCAAATGTTTTACTCCTGGAATAAAATAACCAATAAACAGCACCCATTTTCCATACTTTCGATAGAATTCTTCGGCGTTTTGAACATGCTCCGGATTAATACGCATCTTGCTGGAATATTTTTGAATGAATAACTTATCAGAAAGCCTTCCGATAAAATAAGCGATAGTAATGCCGCAGGAAGTCCCGATAAATGAAATAAAAACAGCCGGTGCATAGTTCAGTTTATTTTGAAAGATAAGGAAACCCATAAAGACCATTAGGGTTTCACTCGGGATGGGTAACCCTAAGATGCCGAGCACCATCGAAAAGAAAATTCCCAGGTAACTATATTGAATGATGTGCAGCAACAGAGCGTGCATTAAAACATCCTGTCTTAATCGGATATCCAAACTCTTTATGAGGAAGATACAGGCAAAGGTATCAGAGTTGGATATGCATGTTTATACCAAGTCGCATTCTTTAGCTAACTTTGTTGTCTGCGTCGTCGGCTTCCTCAACGTATTTTCCTTACCGGTGATCTGCGCCATTATGGCGTAGATCACATACGCCTGTGGAGCCTCCTCCTTGCCGCCGCGTTATCTGTTGACCGGAGGCGCAACTAAAAAGGAGCGCAATAAGAACAGACTTTACCTTACCGGGAATTGACGCCTGTCAGGCGACAGATTCCATGCAACTCGGTATTACTTTACAGACATTAATTATCACCATTTAAATTATAGCATAAAACGGCAGAATAGAGAAACAAGACTTTAAGGAAATTTTCAATAAAATACCGCATTAAAATATTTAAAAATCGTCAGACCACAGGAATTGCAGGCTGTTCCTGCAACTCTTTAGTCTCGCGTGATAAATAAAATGAAAGATTACTTGTTAAAAGTTGTGACATAACAATCACGGACATGATCGTTGGTTTTTTGTCTTCAAATATAATCTTAATAAAAAACTGGCTATTCTCACTTTTGTTTCATATTTGATTGACTTATGACCGGTAAACATATTGTCTTGTATGGTTAATTTTCTTTTATTCAGGGTGGTGAAAATAGTATTGAAAAAGATATCCATACGGTAATCTATTTTTATACGCGGGTAATAATCGTGATGCAACCAATGAGTGACCAGTTGGTCGCTATCACTGATTTTATAATGCGGATACTTTTTATACACCGGATCTTTGGGAAGAGATAAAGACATTCTTTTGTTTTCTATTTCGGCATAATATCCGAGGCACTTGAGTAAGAACTCTTTATAGAATGAAGTTTTCACAATAAAAGCTCCGGAGTTGAGGAATCCCCATTCACTTTTTGCCACATTAATTTCAAATTCTTTCCATTTATCAGTAATGGAATATTCTCCGGTTTTGGCTAATCCATAATCGGGATAATAGTTTTTTTCTGCATTGAAGAGCATTTCACAACCCATCGCTTTAAATTTTTCCAAAGCTTCATAAGGGTCGCGCAATACAATAACGTCAAAGCAATCCAACGCCATAACATAAGGTGTTCTGATCAAATCGACTATATCCAGAGCAGTAGTAATTTTATTTATATTCTGCCAGGTCTTCATGCCTTTCCCGAGCACTAAATAATCCAATCCCAGTTTCTCCAATGATTGTTCGCAATAACCTTTAATATCAGTGCTGTTCCAGGTAATGATGGTTAATTCATCTTTTGTTTCCTTTCTGCATGTTTCCGGAGCTTCTTTCTGCCAATTTTTCATTATGGGTATCCAGTATGGATTGAATAACGTATGTATAATAATTTTATCCATGCTGTGTAAAAGCCCGGGGGCATGAACG
>JBEKJX010000095.1:0-9566 GCA_050011015.1 Smithella sp. | reverse complement strand
TAACATTTTTACCACGGCAAGAATCGTCAGTTTGCTGATATCCCAAGTCTTCGATATAGATCCTACGAATGCATCCCATGGATTTCTTCTTTCAATTATTGTATTTCCGGCAGGAGATACTCCAATAAGATATGTAGATTCTTCTTCACCCCAAATATTCTTTGCTTTAGACAATCTTGGTTTGATTAGAAGATGCTTCCTTTCCGCGCCCCTTTCGACAATCGCTTCAATTTCCTTGCCTTTGCTGTCAGCTATTATTGGTTTTATCTCTTCCCATAAAATAATTTTACGACCATCAAGGGTAATGATTTTATCTCCATTCATCATGCCCGCTTCGAAAGCGGCGGATTCTTTTTGTACCTCACCTATGTTAGCAGTTAAATTTGGCAATCCATACATAAAAACAATTGTAAAAATGACAATGGCCAGAACAAAATTAAAAACAGGACCCGCTAATACGATCAACATTCTTTTCCAAACCGGTTGTTTAAAGAATGATCTTTTCTCATCTTCAGGAGGCAGTTCTTCATTGCCGGATTCACCCAGAAGTTTGACAAATCCGCCTAAAGGAATCCACGAAAGCACATATTCAGTTTCTCCTATTTTCTTGCCAATTATCTTTGAACCAAAACCGAGAGAAAACTTAAGAACCCCAACTCCCATAATTCGGGCGGCCAGAAAGTGACCAAATTCATGGACAAAAATAAGAATGCTTAGTAAAATTATAAAAGAAATTAAAGTAATCACGATTTCATCCTTCCTATTATTTTATTAGTTTCTCTCCTGGCCCATAAATCGGCTTGTAGAATATCATCCAGTGACGGATTGTAAATAACGTTATTAAGAGCAAGAACTTTTTCTATAATCTTCGGCAGATCAATAAAACGAATCTTCTTATTCATGAACGCGGACACGGCAACTTCATCGGCGGCATTCAAAACAACCGGAGCCGTGCCGCCGCAAATACCTGCTCTATAAGCAATATCCAGACAGGGGAATTTCTTTAAATCCGGTTTATAAAATTCCAGATTTCCTGTTTTTATAAGATTCAGAGAGGGAAGATCATTCATAATCCTTGCCGGATAAGTCAAGGCATAAGCAATAGGTATTCTCATATCCGGCACACCCATTTGCGCCAAAAATGCGCCGTCAATAAATTCAACCATGGAATGAACTATGCTTTGCGGATGAATTAAAACATCTATAGCGCTGATATCCATATTAAACAACCATTTAGCCTCGATCACTTCCAGACCCTTATTCATCATGGAAGCGGAATCAACAGTTATTTTTTTCCCCATCTTCCAGTTGGGATGGTGCAATGCTTGAGCAAGACTGACTTTCTGCAATTGATCCTTCGTAAAATTTAAGAACGGTCCTCCTGAAGCAGTCAAGATTATCCGCCGCAAATTTTCGCGACTGCTTCCTTGCAAACACTGAAATATCGCGCTGTGCTCGCTATCGACAGGGATAATTTTAACACCTTTTTTATTCGCCCTTTTGGTCACAATTTCACCGGCCATAACCATTGTTTCTTTATTGGCCAATGCGATATCATTGCCCGCTTCAATTGCCGCGATCGTTGGCACCAGCCCGGCAGATCCTGATATGGCGGAAATAACCATGTCGGACGGAAATGAAGCAATTTCATTTAAGCCTTCTTCACCGTAATATATTCTAATCTTACTCTTGGCGGTCAAAGCTTCGCCAAGCTTTAGAGCATTGTCTTTACTGCCCACAGCAACAAGCTTTGGCTGAAATTTTTCTATTTGCTTTTTGAGTAATTTGATATTTTCCCCGGCGGCAAGAGCGACGACTTGAAAACGTTCCGGATTTTTTTCAATGACATTCAGCGTGCTGCATCCAATTGAACCTGTCGAACCTAAAATTGATATTTTTTTCATTTAATCAATCACAAATATACGGTAGTAATAAACAAAGGGCACTATAAAGAGCAGGCAATCCAGACGATCGAGGATGCCTCCGTGACCGGGTAAAATCGAACTTGCATCCTTAAGCCCGTAAGTTCTTTTAATAGCAGATTCACAAATATCTCCCAGTTGCCCGATAATACCGGCCATAAAAGCAAGAATGGCGATTTTCATAAGCGGTATTCCCGGCAACAAATAATAACTAAAAATCAGACTGGCCGCTGTGCTTCCTAAGATCAACCCAGCCAAACCTTCAACAGTTTTACCGGGGCTGACTAAAGGACTTAATTTATGTTTACCGAATGATTTACCCACATATAAAGCGGCTATATCGCCCGCAAAGGCAAGCACAAGAACAAAGAATATCCATAAAACTCCTTTATCCAGCATGCGCAATGCAATAAAATACGACATCAGAAAAGGTATATACATAATGCCAAAGATTACCTTGGCAACCGATATAAAATCGAAATTTGATTCTTTGATGGACAAGACAAATATTATAAAAACAAGCAATACGGAAAGAGCCAGAGCGGCAAGTAAATACTGATTTTTTCCGGATAAAACAATTAATGGAATCGCTATCGCAAAAATAAAACTTTCAATTTTTTCCGTTCTAAAACCATTTCCAAGAGTCATTTTATTGTATTCCCAAACTCCACCCAGAGTAAATATGATAACCAAAGCAGCAAAAGCGGCTTCAGAACCGTATACAATAACTATAACCAATATAGGCGCCAGTAATAAACCGGTTATCCATCTCTTGATATTTGAATTATTTATTTTCGACATTAATTCCGACCTTCAATTTTAAAATTAATGGCTCAGCCGGGATAATCTTTTTTTGTCAACTGGTCACTGGTCAGACCAAAACGTCTTTCACGTTTCTGATAGCTGGCAATTGCATTGAAAAGATCATCCTTTGAAAAGTCCGGCCAAAGGACTTTCGTAAAATATAATTCTGTATAGGCCATCTGCCAGAGTAAAAAATTACTGATGCGATACTCGCCGCTGGTACGAATTAACAGATCTGGGTCAGGCATTCCCCAAGTGTATAAATAGCTGTTAAACGTTTCTTTCGTAATATTGTTTATGTCAATTTTACCGTCTTGATTATCTTTAACTATTTTTTTAACGGCAGAGATAATTTCATCCTTGCCTCCATAGCTTAAAGCGAGATTTAAAATCATTTTATTATTTTTTAATGTTTTTTCTTTCGCCAGCAGGAGTTTTTCCTTCACTGGTGGATATAATCGATCTATTTCTCCAATAGTTGTTAATCTGATTCCCTGCTTATGCAATTCATTTGTTTCTTTGATTAAATATTCTTCCAGTAATCCCATTAAAGCCTGAACTTCTTTTGCCGGCCGCTCCCAGTTCTCTGTGGAAAACGCGAATAAAGTAAGATATTTGACGCCGATTTCACGACATGTCCGCACTGTCGTCCTCACAGCCTGCGATCCTTTTCTATGCCCGCTGACTCTGCCAATTGCATGTTTTTTCGCCCAACGGCCATTACCATCCGGAATTATGGCTATGTGTTGGGGCAATTTATTCAAGTCAATTTTAAACACTAATTAAACTCCAAATATTTTTTACTCTAATCGACAAAACTATTTTTTTCAACAGGCAATCTGATGAATAATATCTTCAAAAATTCATCAATTAGAAAATATTGCTGTTAATTATTATACCATTTCTCTTTTAAAGGGTAAGGAGGCGGTAAGGAAGTCGGCCTGAATAGACGTATTACGGATGAAGCCGACGACGAAGCCAACAAAATTAGCCTTTAAAAGAGAAATGAAATAACCCGAAAAACAAATGGGGAGTTCCTTGACTCCCCATTCATACATTCATATAAGGTCCGGTTTAAACCTCCATTATTTCTTTTTCTTTTGCCACAAGTATTTTATCTGTTTTTTCAATATACTGATCAACCAGTTTTTGAACTTCTTCCTGAGCGGTAAAAAGTTCATCCTCAGATATTTTATTGTTTTTCTTTAGATTTTTTAATTCCTCGTTAGCGTCTCTACGAGCATTACGCAATTTTATTTTTCCTTCTTCGGCCATCTTCTTCACATTCTTGGCAATTTCTTTGCGCCGTTCTTCAGTCAATTGCGGAATGGAAAGACGCACCGCTTTTCCGTCATTTGAAGGAGTCAATCCCAAGTCCGACTTCTGAATAGCCTTTTCAATTGCCCCAATTATGGAAGCATCCCAGGGAACAATAAGAATTAAACGGCCTTCCGGAACAGAAACATTAGCTACCTGATTAATGGGGGTAGGAACATCGTAATAATCAACCTTGATTCCATCCAGTAATGAAATTGACGCTCTGCCTGTTCTTACCCTGCTTAAAGATTTACTTAAACTGCCAATCGTTTTTTCCATATCTTCTTTAAACTTCTGAAAAACAGCTTCTTTCATATCATTCTCCTACATAAGTACCAATTTTTTGGCCGCAAATTGCTTTGCGAATATTCCCCTTCTTTTGCAGATTAAAAATAATAATCGGCAATAAATTATCACGGCAAAGCGATATCGCGGTTGAATCCATTACTTTAAGGTTTCTTGTTAACACATCAATATAACTGATTTTATTAAACATCACTGCTGTTTTATCTTTTATTGGATCGGTATTATAAACACCATCTACCTTTGTTGCTTTCATGATGACGTCGGCCTTCATTTCCACCGCTCTCAGCGCTGCCGCGGTATCCGTTGAAAAATAAGGATTTCCCGTGCCACCGGCAAAGATAACAATTCTTCCCTTCTCCAGATGACGTACAGCCCGGCGCTGAATGAACGGCTCAGCTATCTCTCTCATCTCAATAGAAGACTGTACGCGGGTAGGCAAACCTCGTCCCTCCAGAGCGCTTTGAAGAGCAAGACTGTTGATGACAGTTGCCAGCATCCCCATATAATCTGCGGTTGTCCGATCCATTCCCTTGGCACTGGCCTCTATGCCGCGGAAAATATTGCCCCCGCCAATAACAATTCCTAACTGGATATGAAACCCGGACAGAGACTTTATTTCATCTGCTATGTAATTGGCTACATCGGGATCAACACCGGCGGACTGTTTTCCTAAAAGCGCTTCACCGCTGATCTTTAAAAGAATTCTTTTGTAAGCAACTTTCTTTTTTACACTCATTATTGCTTTATTTCCTCGCCTAGCTGGAAGCGGGCAAAACGGCGAATAATAATATTTTCTCCTGTTTTCGCAATCATGTTGCTGATCAGGGTTCCGACGGTGATATCCTGATTCTTGACAAATTTCTGTTCAGTCAGGCAAACATCTTCGTAATATTTTTTAAGTTTTCCTTCGATAATCTTATCCCAGATCTTTTCCGGTTTCTTTTCTTCGCGTAATTGACTGCGGTAAATTTCCTTCTCTCTTTCCATCGCGGTCTCCGGAATCTCATCCGGACGCACATACAACGGATTGGATGCGGCAATGTGCATGGCAATATCTCTGGCCATTGTCTGGAAATCGGCCGTTTTAGCCACAAAATCAGTTTCACAATTTATTTCGACCATAACGCCTATTTTACCGCCCATATGAATGTATGAAGCCACAGTGCCGTCTTTAGCGGCTTTTGATGATCTCTTTGTTGCCGCGGAAAGTCCTTTCTTTCTTAAGAAATCTATTGCTTTTTCAAAATCACCATCCACCGCCGCAAGCGCTTCTTTGCAATCCATCATGCCCGCACCGGTTTTCGTTCTCAATTCTTTAACCATTGCTGAAGATATTTCCAATTTAATTTTCCTCCCTTAAATACTTTAATAAATCATAGACAGCTTGAAAGTTATTTAAATGATTCTCATGCATTTATTCCGACTTCTCAATACTATCATCCTTTTCCACACTTTCCGGAACATCAGATTCAACCGCTTTTAATTCTACAACAGGCTCTGTCTCTTTATTGGATTCTGCCGACAATTTTTCTTCATAGCGTTTTTTCCCTTCCAGAACCGCATCGGCAAATTTAGAGGTGAATAATTTAATGGCTCTGATGGCGTCATCATTTCCCGGTATAACAAAATCGATATTGTCAGGATCACAATTGGTATCAACGATAGCCGCTATGGGAATCCTTAATTTCTTGGCTTCATTAACCGTTATATGTTCTCTGCTGGGATCAACAATAAACACAGCCGCCGGCGCGGATTTCATATTTCTGATTCCGCCTAAAACATTTTCCAGTTTTTCCTTTTCTTTTTGCATTTTGGTTATTTCTTTTTTCGGGAAAGCATTAATAGAATCATCACTAAACATATCCGTTAAAGTGTTTAAACGGTCTATACTTTTTTTAATGGTGATAAAATTAGTCAACATACCGCCGAGCCAGCGCTGATTGACATAAGGCATGCCGCAACGCATTGCTTCTTCTTTAATCGCTTCCTGTGATTGTTTTTTGGTTCCGACAAAAAGAACCTCTTTGCCCTCGCTGACAGTATCAATAACGAAGTTGTACGCCGCCTGAAACAGGCCGACTGTCTGCTGTAAATCAATAATGTAGATATTGTTTCTCGCCCCAAAAATGTATGGTTTCATCTTGGGATTCCATTTGTTTGTCTGATGCCCGAAATGAACACCAGCTTCCAGTAAAAGTTTCATTGAAATTGCTGACATATTTTTCTCCTTATTTGTTTTTTTCCTCCATTCTCTTCAACTTACACGGCAAACTTAAATTTTAAGCAACATGCCGGTAATCCAAGAATGTGTGAAATTTGTTGGGCGGCAATTAACATAAACAAACTAAATAATCAAGTTTAAATAATTGTAATCTAATATATTTTATCTGTGACTCACGTTGAGTATTCAGCGTTTATTTTTACATAATCATAAGAAAGATCTGAGGTATAAACATAATATGATTTATCTCCCCCTCCTAAGTCAACCTGAACCTCGATTCGATCTTTCTGAAATATCTCTTTTAGTTTATTCTCATTAATATCAAGTGGTGAATTTTGGCTAAACACCAATATATTACCTATAGATAAGCTAACCTTTTCTTTTTCCATAGTTATACCGGAGGCGCCCAGGGCGGCAATTATTCTTCCCCAATTCGGGTCCTCTCCGAAAAAGGCCGTTTTTACTAAATTAGAGTTAGCAATAGAATAAGCGGCGCTCCGTGCATCCGATTTTGATTTGGCGCCATTTACCGTTATGGAAATAAATTTTGTAGCCCCTTCGCCATCCTTAACAACTGCCTGGCAAAGTTCCATTAAAACATCCTGCAGCATTTCACGAAAATGCTGCAGGCGGGCTTGCACCTTTTCCAGCGGGTTGTTGCCTGCCAAACCATTGGCTAGAATAATAGCCATATCATTAGTGCTCATACAGCCGTCGACACTGATGGAATTGAAGGTAGAATTAATCGCCTGATGGAAAACCGTGTTGAGAGCTTTGGAATCAATTAAAGCGTCAGTCATTATATAAGTCAACAGAGTGGCCATATTGGGTTCAATCATGCCGGCTCCTTTGGCGATGCCGCAAATTGTAATATCCTTTGCTCCGATTACTCCTTTACGCATGGCAATCTTGGGATATTTATCCGTCGTCATCATCGCTGTTTCCGCGTCTTCAATACCGGCGTCATTTAATCCCTTGACCAGTTTGCCAATGCCGTTTTCTATCTTTTTCAGGGGGAGCCTTGTTCCAATAACTCCTGTCGAACCCATCAATATAAGTTCATCCCTTATATTCAATTGTTTAGACAAAACATCTGAGATTGTTAACGCATCCCTGTAACCTTCTTTTCCCGTGGCAGCATTGGCGCAACCGCTGTTGGTTATTATTGCTTGAGCTATCCCTCTTTTAACGCGTTCCTCATTGATTAATAATGACGGCGCTTTAAAAGTATTTTTAGTAAATACAGCCGCTACTTTCGCGGGCACAGTCGAATAAATCAAGCCAAGGTCTTTCTGGTCATGCTTCTTAATTCCGACGGGAATTCCATTGGCCAAAAAACCAGGTACGCTGAATTTTGTTTTGTTTTTAACCATTGAAACCAACTCCTTTTAAAATCTTAAGCGCCGCAACATTTCTTATATTTCTTGCCGCTTCCACAGGGGCAAGGGTCATTCCGTCCGGTCTTGGCGCCCTCATTCTTAATTGTTTTCGTTTCCGGGACATCTTCTCCACGGCTCATGATGTAATTCTGTTTTTGTTTCTGCCGTATTTCTTCTACTTCTTCCTCTCTTTGTATTCTAATCAAACATAACTTTTCCAACACATCCATTTTAATACGGAAAATCATTTCCATAAACATTTCATAACCTTCACGCTGATATTCCCGCACAGGATCTTTTTGGGCATAACCGCGCAAACCGATACCTTCTCTCAAATGATCCATCGCCAGCAAATGTTCTTTCCATTGGGTGTCTATTGCCTGCAGCATGATCACTTTTATCAGGTAATCCATGAGTTCTTTGCCAAATTCACTTTCTTTGTCATGCAGAAGTTTCTGAACATTTTGAATTATAAACTCACGAATGGACATCTGAGCCGGAATATCCTTTTCTGAATTGCTTAAATCAAGCCTTAAATTGAATTGCTTTAATAAAGCATCATCAAGTCCTTTAAGATTCCACTCTTCTTTATGCTCTTTTTCATTAACAAACTCGGACAAAATATCATCAACAATTTCATCAACCATTTCTTCAATATCTGTCCATAAGCTATCGCCACGTAATACTTTTTTACGCTGCTCATAGATTACTTTACGCTGCCTGTTCATTACGTCATCATAATCCAGGAGATGTTTACGGATATCAAAGTTTTGTCCTTCAACACGTTTCTGAGCATTTTCTATAGCGCGGGAAATATACTTATGCTCGATGGGTTGATCCTCTTCTATGCCGATCCTTTCCATAATACCCGATATTCTCTCCGCACCGAATATGCGCAAAAGATCATCTTCCAAAGAAAGATAAAAGCGGGAAGAACCCTTATCACCCTGCCGGCCGGATCGTCCTCTCAACTGATTGTCAATGCGCCGGCTTTCATGACGTTCGGTGCCTAAAATATGCAGCCCTCCCAATTCCGCCACTCCTTCTCCCAACTTAATATCAGTGCCGCGTCCGGCCATGTTGGTGGATATTGTAACCATGCCCGGCTGACCGGCTTGGGCGACGATTTCCGCTTCTCTTTCATGATTTTTCGCATTCAGGACATGATGCTTAACGCCGGATTTAGTCAAATATTTGCTCAAGAGCTCCGACTTCTCGATAGAAATGGTTCCTATCAAAACCGGCCGCTTCGCCTGATTTAAAGATTTAACATCTTTAATGACAGCGTTGAATTTTTCCTTTTCTGTTTTATAGATTAAATCATTGGAGTCTGTGCGAATCATCGGCATGTTGGTTGGAATAACCAAAACATCCAGATTATAAATTTTCTTGAATTCAGACGCTTCCGTATCGGCGGTTCCCGTCATACCGGCCAGCTTTTTGTACATCCTGAAATAATTTTGAAATGTAATTGAAGCCAGAGTTTGATTTTCTCTTTCAATTTTTACTTTTTCTTTTGCTTCAAGGGCCTGATGCAGGCCATCACTGTAACGCCTGCCGGGCATTACTCTGCCCGTGAATTCATCAACAATTATAACTTCTCCTTCTTTAACCAGA
>JBEKJX010000094.1:0-9581 GCA_050011015.1 Smithella sp. | reverse complement strand
TGACACCCGACATACGGATTGACGACATAGTCATAAATCTTTGACGGGGATAGAATGGATTTAGAATGTATTTCTTTTATTTTCATTTCCGTATGAATGCTTAATCAGGCGGAGATTATAGCGCGGCGCAGAATTACTGCAAATAATGGACAAAACGCCATCAGGATTAAGCCGATTCCCAGCAGATTACCTTTGACTATATTGAGATCGTCCAAAATTACCGATAGTTTTACTTTCATAACAAATTTACCGAGTATTACATCAAATAGTAGCATGAATGTAGACAGGGAAGTGCCGAGAAGTAAAAGCCCTCTATCAGATGTAATACCGATAACAGGAACGTAGAAATAGCATATCACAAGGCACAGCATAATGGCAGGCAAAACAGAAATTTTCTTCGCGTTCACCGCGCCTACACGTTTGTTAAAAAAAATTGTTCTGCCTATCCCGTTCAGCGTTTCGCCGCAGGCAACCAGAATATAAAATAAAATTATCTTAATAAAAAAGTATGAATCCATATTGATTTTGCCACAAATCATCTATTATTCATAAACCGCTCAATTTCCTGCTTGTGTCTGGCTACATAATCGCAACTCGGTTCTTCGCCGCATTTCCGGCATTTCAGGTCGTAGGTGGAATTAATGGTATGGCAGCGCGGACAGGTATAGTTCCCCCTGATTTCCTTAAGCCATTGCTTATAACCGGCAGACCTGATTCGTTCAAGATTGTCCCAAAGCTCAATCCGATGAGGCATCGCGGATTTGAACTGTTTCAAGTCATCGCAGGGGTATTCTTCACATTCGCTGCAAAAATCGATGCCCTTTTGAGTCGCGCAGGCGGACATCTTGCATTTTTCGCAATAGGACAATCGCTTGTCCGACCGGCACCCATAGCACCTGCTTTCTTCCACTGAAAAATGCATTTGCGCCGCCATCCTTTTGAGCTTTTCAGGATCTTCGGTGGTGGCAATAAACCACGAGCACGCCTCACAGTACAAACCGCATACGGCGGCTAATTTTTTGTCCGGTTCTTCAGAGCTATTTTTTTCTTTTTGCATGACAACCTCCACACTCACCTACTGATGCATGCTACTTCTTTTCGTCTGAGTCATGCACTCTGAGCGGAGCTTTGAAATACGCGCGTTTAACACTTAACGCCTTGTCTTTAGCCCACCCATCAATGCCCATCTTCTTTATTAAGCAAAGATTGAAAAGTTTTGTGTTGTGCGGCCTGACAGATGCCTGATCCGCATACGGGTGAAGATGGTCGCAGGGAAAGTCGGCGCACTCATAACAGAACGCGATGCCTTTCTCACCGGTGCAGAGAAATACATCACACGGCTTTTTTGAACCCATAAATGATATCGTGCCTTTTTCATTTCTGCACCCTGCGCATTTTGCCGCCTCCGGGGAGATATGAAATCTTTCGGCGATGCCTGCCCTGAGATTCATATCCTCATTGGCAAGATACGCGGGGCAATTAAAACAATCCAAACCGCATGGTGACGTCATTTGCTGATAATCCATGATATTTCTCCTTTTGGGGTTGGCCGCATAAAAGCGGGCCGGATGCGACATAGTTGATAAGAAACTGCCGCAGTATTTTCAGATAGCAAAGTAAAATGGCCTGACGCATTTGCATCAAAGCGATTTTCTGATGTACTATATAGTTTCTATGTAGTTTGCGTTTCTCAAATTATTCTCTTTCCTCTGTCATTGTGAGACGCCTCTCAGGCGTCGTGGCAATCTTTCTTTCACTCTTCACTTCTTTACTCTTGCTACTTTTTAATAGGGCGCTGCTGTCCCCCATTTTCCACCCTCAAATTAACCCCGTCATTCATAATACCTCTTCGAAAATGGGACTCTTTTTTTCACATCGACAAGAGAACCTTTTTCAAAAGTATATATATTGGTGTAGTATTTTGATTTATCTAACTCATTCCCCATATCATTGATGTTACCAAATGTTAATATCTTGAATCCCTTGGTACTATAAAGTATTTCCGGTCGTAGACGAGAATCACCATCGAAGCGATTATCGTCAAAAGAAACGACCTTTTGATTAGCTTTGTCCCAACGCAATAGGTTTATCTCAGTGGCAACGGTAGATGAACCGTACACAATTAGTAAATCTTCAGATGTAACTCCATCAAGTCGATAGATACCATCTATCTTCGTTGCATAAATTTTAATAAGTTTCTTTGAGGAATTTCTTCGGTAAATTTCTAATTCATATGTATCTTCAAGACGATGAGCTATACACAGTCTATCACCCCAATAACTGACTGCTTTAACTTTTAATGAATCAAGTAACACCAAAAAGGATTCTGGAGGTGATTTTATTTCTTGTACATAATTTTTCTCCACTAATACAAATATAAATACGAAAAAAGAAATAATAAATATTGAAGAATACACAAATTTACGCATGTTATAATCCTTTTCCAAGCGTTTTGTCATAGGGAAATAATGGGGTCAGGTCTTGAATTATCAGTTTCTTTCTGCATTCTTCAACACCTTACTAACCGTTGTATAGTGAATCCCCAAATATTCCGAAATCTCATTTAGCCTATAACCATATCTGACGTGCGCCACGTAAATGTTCTTATCTCTCCCGTTTTTCTTATCTGCCTTACAAAATAAGTCCACAAGCTTCGG
This sequence comes from Smithella sp., assembly GCA_050011015.1. GTDB lineage: Bacteria > Desulfobacterota > Syntrophia > Syntrophales > Smithellaceae > Smithella. The sequence goes on along the minus strand of JBEKJX010000094.1, from coordinate 6,924 downwards.
CCTGTTTAAATAGCGTTGTATTCTAGGAATTTCTTTAATTTGTTCCTTGCCATGTAAGAATTTTATGTATTTCTCAATAAAGGCTTTTTCGCCCAACAATATCTGCCCCTGAAGTTCTCGCCAAGGAGAACTTGCATTTATACCTTCTTTTACAAACCTGCGGTAAAGTTTCTGCGCTTCTGCTTTCTTCCTGCTGAACTGTCCGACAATCCAGTCCGTAGTTAAAAAAACCGGCGCTTTCTTTATTCCTGCTGAATAACGATAACTACTCCATTTCCATTCCTCAGGTTTGCTGATCATATTTGCACGCACCGGATTTAATACAACATACCTGCTTAGTTCCAATAGATAACTTTCCTTATCTACCAGGATTGCTTTGTATCTTCCCTGAAAAACATGACCTGTCTTTCCGTGTAAATAATTATATTTCTGTGTGTAAATCCCGTTCAATTGCCTCATGCCTAGAGATAAATTACCATCAGGTGTCTCAATTAACAGATGATAATGATTATCCATCAAACAATAAGCGTGGCATAACCAGTTAAATCTTCTTACAACGGTATCAAGTATAAATAGAAACTCCTCTCTGTCTTGATCTGAATGAAAAATGTCGCTTCGCGCATTGCCACGTGAGGTAACGTGATAAACAGCATCAGGATATTCTATTCGTAATGGCCGTGCCATGCGCTTCTCCAAAGATATCATTCAAAAAATAAATTATTCACTGCTACAAAAAACTTATATTTCAAGACCTGACCCCATCATTCTCCTGATCGGGAATCCAGTATTTAATAGGGCGCTTTCCCCTATTTCTGTTCTCACAGTAAGGTGTTCCTCGATTACTTCCTCATTAATTTCATTCTCTGTAGTTGTTCAACTATGTATAAGTCCATTTGATTCATAGTATTATTTTTATATTTTTCCTCTAACGATAAAGAACTTTTAAGTAACTCAAAGAATTTCTTTGAGTTATCGTTTTTTAATTTAAATTCTTTAATAATTAGCATTACATTGATAATCAGATTATTTGTTTCGTCATTATCTTTCATCAAATCATAATTTCCCTTTTTAATAATAATATTTAATTCTTCAATATTACCGTTGATAATTTTCATAATTTCCGTGTCTCTTTTGATAATCTCTCCCATTGATTTAAAATCACTGTAAAATTTGTTTTCGCTATAGCTCATGTGATGAAAATATCCTAATAACGCTAATGCTTTTGATCTGACATCTTTTTCATTATTGCTGATTTTTGCTGCTTCTTTCAGCAACTGCAATACCTTTATCTTCTCCTCTTCCGGTTTAGACTTTATAAAAGTTATATAAATAGTGTCAGCTGTTTCATCTTTCTTCAACATACGATAGAATTTTTCTTGAACTGTTAATTTCCTAGGCATTACTCACCCTCTATCACTTTTATTAACTCAATTTGGCTAGACGGAATATGATTTTCAAATTTCCATTGCGGGGAACCATTAACGACATTTGTAAACGGCGACCAATATTTTGGTGCTGTTGGAGAGGACATGGGGTCAAGTCTCCTCTTGGCTCATGTTAGCAACCTCTCCGCTTCTTCCACGCAAAGTTACCGAATTACTGAGCTAGTACAACCGTCCACAATATTTTTATTCTACAACCCTGTACCCCGCGGACCCAAGAGAGGATTTGGTATAAATAAAAATCATTTGTACGGGCTCATCAAAGGGATTGTAGAACCAATGAACAGCGCCACGCGGAACAAACATGGTATCCCCCTGCGCCATGACGGTTTCCGAATCACCGATTCCGCTCATTCCTTTTCCTGATAAAATGTATATGACCTCTTCCGCATGTCGATGGATATGCTTCTTGTGCGTGGATGTCTTTGCTTCAAATGTACAAAGCGCAAAAGTTATGTCTTCGGCCCCGACAGTGTCCTTATCGACAAGGACAACTCTTACGGCATTATTGAGATCTTTGATCGGTTCATTTCTTCCATTTTCAGGTTTAATTAAATAGTTCTCCGCATTCATGACTTATCTCCTTATTGATGGCTTCATCGGGCAAAACTTCATGCTCACAGGCGCGGCGCTGTTTTATCACTTCTGATAGAGCTACTCGTCAGTGTTTTTTAAAATCACTGCCTTGCTAAAAAATACTTTTGGTCTTTCAGTAGGCGTAAAACCGGCGCTTTTGGCCGTTTTAACAGTTTCTTTAAACGCATTTTCAGAGACATGGAATGTTGGCTCTACAACGAGAACCTGCCCGTTTAGCTTGACAATAGTTTTTATCTCATTAAAAAACGCTTTTTGATCGGGGATTTCGTGAACCATGTAGAAGGCGAGGATGAAATCAACTTTCTCTGAAACGCCTATTCTGTTCTTTTGGCACTGATGCAGCGTTAAACGTTGCCCAAGTTCCGTTCCATGAATTTTGATTCTCGTTTTCTCAAGCATTCCTTCTTGTAAATCAGAAGCAATAACCCGCCCGGATTTGCCGACCATTTGTGCAATATCAATAGTGAAAAAACCGGGACCGCAACCCAGATCCAGCACAGTCATTCCCTCTTTGATATAAGGCTTTCGTATTTTCCGAGGATTCTGTAACCATCTTCGGAATCTGTTATCCAGCCTGCCTGCTCTTTCAACCGGACATACACGATTCTTCCTATAGGCCATTACGTCTTCTTTCCTTTCAAAGACTAACGCCGCGAACCGCCAAAATACCGCCTTGGGGGCGATTTGCCACATGGCATCTTTATATGACAGATTGATTCTCTACTCAACTTCAAAATTCTCTGATTTAAAATTGCTGTAATACCTGCCGTTTTGAGCGGTGAACTTGAGCACACAGTAATCAGGATCGGTTACGCCCTTTGGATAATACATTTCATCGCCGGCCTTCCAGATCATTTTTTTCGAAGCGCTGTCTTGAAGGACTTCCATGGCGCCCCTGAGCATAACGCCCTTGAAAAATCGCTTGTCAAAGAAATATACGCAGGCTTTTGGATTACCGATGTATTGTTTTACTCTCATTGACGATGTATTTGTTGTGAAGAAGATATGCTTTATGCCTACCCTTTTCCTCGGCGGAATCATTGCCTTGGTATTGGGAAAACCGTCTTCATCGACGGAACTGATAATAGAAACACTTGCTTTATCGATCAGATTGCCGATTGTTTTACCCGCGTCCCTCATAGTCTTTATTCTCCTTATCTATTCCTTCCTGAATAAATTTGAATAAGTTTGCCGCATCAATAGTCTCTCTATCCGCAGTCATATCACTTCTATAACAAAATAAATTCACAAATTAATGCGGAGAAATAAAAGCACAACCATTGATAATATGTCAATGATTTTAATGATTAATAACAGAAGATTTCTTCGATCGTTACACTCCCCAATGACATCATGAGTATTTTGTATTCGTAGTGCAAACCTTTAGGTTCGCTTTTTTTGGGGTTTTTTTACGGGCATGAAGGCCCGGACTATGAAAGATCGGATTCCGGCCTGCGCGGGAATGACGCTACCTTCGGGCTTGTGTTTTGATTTGCAGCGCGGAGAAGAAATTAACCACGGCGATAACCGCGCCCATCAGAAAGACATACTGATAACCCCATTTAATCCAGATAAAACCGCCCAGCACCGCGATACTGACGGAAAAGACATGATCAATGCTCACGCCCATTGTCAGCGTCTGCGAGACATCTTCCGGCGCTACGGCTATTTTTTGCAAGTAAGTCGCCCGCGCCATACTTACCGCCATAAGCATCTGATCCAGAATATAGCAGGAAAAAACAATGAGCATGGCTGTGGTTTCCGCAAAATAATTTTTGGCAAAACCGTAACCAAGGCAGACAAAAACCAGTAATACAGCCTCGGACGTGAGAATGATTCTCTCGCCTAATTTGTCAATCGCCTTGCCGAGCATGGGTATGAAAAATACGCCGACGGCTCCGCCGATAGTCAGCAAAGTTGCCAAAACCTGCGTCTTTTGCCTAAAGACAGTCACCAACACCCAGGGAGCAAAGGTAAGGAATAGCTGCTTGCGTGTTCCATACAAAATGGTCAGCCAGTAATAAAGTTTGTATTCCCTGCGGAATTGAAATTTCATTCTCACCGGAACGGGCTCGTCTTTTTTCATCAGGAATATTAAAATCGCTGCCGCGACGAATCCCAGAAAAGCCGCAATATATGACATTTTGAAATTCAGATTGAAAAATTTGAATCCGATAAAGATAGAAAAGCTGCCGATAATCGCGGCGACATTGCCTACGGCGCTGAACTGCCCCAGCCGTTTGCCGGTTTGCCCGTGAGCGGCCAGTTCCATGCCGATGCTTTGATTTAAAGGCAGAAACAAATGCTGTCCAACGCTGAAGATAAAAAGCCAGATAAGCATAATGGAAAAACCCGGCGAATAAAATCCGATAAAAAGTATCCCTATGGCGCAAAGGATGTTAGCCAGAGCGGCCTGCCTTCTGGAACACATAAAAAATAAAATCGCGGATACAACGATTGTCAAAATGCCCGGCAGTTCGCGGGGAATTTCCAGAATTCCACGCTGAAAATTGTTGATCAGGAAAGTTTCATTTAAAAAATTATTAAAGGTTGCGCCATAAATACTCTGCGAAAACCCGGAGATAAACGTGACAACCAGAAATAATTGAAAGTCCCGCGGTAATTTTATGAGTATATTTTTAGTTCGTTTAATAATAGGCTTAACCTTCGCGTAAGGTGGATGAAGCGAAGCGCATCCATCAAATGTTTATACAAGGATATTTGTAATCCTTGACACATTTTCCTTATTTCCATAATATGTTTTTCCAGAAAATAAATAAAGGACATTTTCCGATGGTCAAACCACGCATACTATTTATGGGCACGCCCGCTTTTGCCCTTCCGGCATTGCGGCTGCTGCACGAGCAAAAATATCCGGTCATCGGCGTTGTCTCTCAGCCGGACCGGCCTCAGGGAAGAGGTTTAAAAGAAGTCGCCCCTCCGGTTAAAATTCTGGCGCAGGAATTCGGTTTGCCTGTCTATCAGCCCCAGAAAGTGAAAGACCGGTCTTTTATGGATATTTTCCACAAACTTAATCCGGATATGGTCGTGGTGGCAGCTTTCGGCCAGATTCTGCCCGAAGATATTATTGAATATCCGCCATTGAAATGTCTGAATATCCACCCGTCGCTCCTGCCAAAATACCGCGGCGCTGCTCCTCTTAACTGGCAGATTATCCGCGGGGAAACAAGAACCGGCGTCACCATCATGCTGATGGATGAGGGAATGGATTCGGGCGATATCCTTATGCAGGAAGAAACTCCGCTCGGAGAAGATGAAACTTACGGCGATTTGCACGACCGCCTTGCCCGACTCGGCGCGGCATTGCTTATCAAAACCATAGAGCAGATGGTTGACGGAACAGCGAAGAGAGTGCCGCAGGACGCAGCCGCAATGACACTCGCGCCGCGCCTGAAAAAAGAAACAGGAAAAATCAACTGGCGCGACAACGCCTCCGGCATTGTAAATCTCATCCGCGGCATGAGCCCTTCGCCTGCGGCCTATACTTTGCTGGAAGGTCAGGCTCTGAAAATATTCAATGCCGAGGCCAATCAAAGCAAAATATCGGATACACCCGGTACAATCGGCATGGACACGGCAGCAGGTATAACTGTTGCCGCGTCTGACGGCTGCGTAATTTTAAAAGAAGTGCAGCTTGCCGGCAAAAAAAAGATGTTCGCGAAAGATTTTCTGCGCGGTTATCGCCTGAACCCCGGAATCATTCTGGACTGAACAATTGAAGCTCTCCCAAGGCAAGCCACGGAGAATCTTCGATTCTTAGGGAAAATTATAATTATATGTTCGCTCGCTTACCCCGCAGTAAACTGCGGGGAATGCGCTCGCTATCGAATTCATCAATGGGGGAGACTGCCGGATTTTTCTCCGGCTATGGAATATATGACAAAAACCATCCGCCATCTGGCCGTAGATATTTTAAATCAGGTACGCGCAAGCCAGGCTTTCGCAAGCCCCTTGATCAACGACTGTCTGGATAAAAATGCTTTATCGGGAACGCCGGACGGACGTCTGCTTACCCATCTTGTTTACGGAGTTCTGCGCCTCCAGGGTCACCTTGACTGGATATTAACAAAATTCTACCGCGGCGATTTTGAAAAGATGGACGAAGGCATAAAAAATGTTTTACGCGTCGGTTTGTATCAACTCAAATTCAGCGACCGGCTGCCTGCTTTTGCCGTCGTGGATGAAGCAGTCAAGGTTGCCAAAATAATTCACCCGGACAAAAGCGCTCTGGTCAACGCCATTTTAAGAAACTATCTGCGCGGCGGCCGGAAGATATCTTTCCCTTCTTCAAAAAATAATACGGCTGAATATATAGCATCATTTCATTCGCATCCGCTGTGGCTCGTAAAAGTTTGGATTAAAATTTTCGGTCCCGAAGAAACGAAATCTTTATGTTCAGCCAATAACGAATTGCCGCCGCTGACTCTTCGCGTCAACACGTTGAAAATATCCCGCGATGAAATGAAACAAAAACTTACCTCCGCCGGATTCGCGCCGGAGGAAACCAAATATTCGCCCGACGGCATTATCCTGAACAGTTCCACGCAACCCATTCAAAAAACTGATTTTTTTAAGGATGGATACCTGCGTATTCAGGATGAAGCGGCGCAGCTTATTGCTTATCTGATTAATCCGGAAAACGTGCAATCATTGCTGGATGCCTGCGCGGGCTCCGGAGGTAAAGCGGCACATCTGGCGGCAATCCTCCAAAACAAAGGAAAAATTGTCGCTGTTGACCGCAACCCGGAAAGAATTGCCGAACTGAAACGGGAAATAACACGACTGGGAATAAATATAATCGAAGCACAAACAGGTGATCTGAGCGGCTACATGCCGGAAACATTCAGGGAAAAGTTTGATTGTG